>JAGAQK010000177.1 GCA_017622825.1 Clostridia bacterium
GGAGTTTATGCGGGTTTTTGAAAAAGCCGCATAAATTTTCTCGGGCGAAGCCGATTTGAAGTCGAGGAACGAATGGAGTTTATGCGGGTTTTTGAAAAAGTCGCATAAATTATTTGAAGGAAACAAAATATAAAGAGAAAGAGAATAGTTGATGAAAGATTTTCGGAGAGGATAATAGAGTTAGCCATTGACATGGGTGTGCGGGGGATAATATAATTGTTGCGCGCTTATAAAGGTACAGGAGGTAAAAGTGACGTTGCAAAAATCGGTAAAAATAAAAAGAATAGTATTTTTTACGCTGACAGCATTGTGGATGGTCGCGATATTCTTGTTTTCAGCTCAGAATGGCAGTTTGTCATCAAAAACGAGCGGAGGCGTTATACAATGGCTGTTGAAGCTTTTTTATTCTGATTTTGATTCTTTATCTATAGCAGAGAAAGAAGAATTGATTGTTTCGTGGCAGTTTTTTGTACGAAAAGCAGCACACTTCAGCGCATACGCTTTGCTGGGAGTATTATCTACTTTGGCATTTGATACGTTTAAATTGAAAAGAATAATGTACTACGTACTTCCTGCGGTGTTATCTGTTTGTTACGCAGCACTTGATGAATTTCACCAAACTTTCGTACCTGACAGGGTAGGATGCGTGACGGACGTGTTAATTGATTTTGCCGGTGCGGCAGTAGGTATATCGTTTGTGGGATTAGTGCTGTATTTATGGCGTAGACAAAAAGCAAAAAAATCATGTAAATAAGTATATATTTTCAATTAATTTTTGGTATAATAAGTAAAAAAAGAAATGAGGAGTGCAATATGAAAATAACAAATGATATAAAATATGTAGGAGTTAATGACCGCAAAATAGATTTGTTTGAGGGACAATATAAAGTACCGGCAGGTATATCGTATAATTCTTATGCAATAATAGATGAGAAAATAGCAATAATGGATACGGTTGATGCGATGTTCACTCATGAATGGCTTGATAACATACAAAATGTTCTTGGTAACAAAGAGCCGGATTATCTTATTGTGCAACATATGGAGCCTGATCATTCTGCTAATATAATGAGTTTTTTGAAAGCCTATAAAAATGCAAAAATTGTGTCATCAGAGAAGGCATTTGTTATGATGAAAAACTTTTTCGGTACTGATTTCGAAGATAATAAAATTGTTGTCGGAGAGGGAAGTACTTTGGAATTGGGGCAGCATACACTTACTTTTGTAAGTGCACCCATGGTTCATTGGCCGGAAGTTATTGTGACATATGACAGCAAAGATAAAGTGCTTTTTTCGGCAGATGGTTTTGGCAAGTTTGGAGACCTTGATGCAAATGAACCATGGGCAGATGAGGCAAGGAGATATTATATAGGTATAGTCGGCAAGTACGGAGTGCAGGTACAGAGCCTGCTTAAGAAAGCGGCAGGACTCGATATAGAAGTGATTTGCCCGCTTCACGGACCTGTTCTTAAAGAAAACCTTGGTTACTATTTAAATTTATATAATATGTGGTCGAGCTATCAGCCTGAGGAAGAAGGTATAGTAATTGCGTATACATCAATTTACGGCAACACAAAGAAAGCTGTTTTGCTTCTTGAAGAAAAACTGAAAGCTAACGGCTGTCCGAATGTAGTTGTTTATGACCTTGCAAGATGCGATATGGCAGCGGCTGTAGCGGATGCATTCCGTTATAGCAAGCTTGTACTTGCCACAACTACGTATAACGCCGGCATTTTCCCGTTCATGAGAGATTTTATCGAACATCTTACTGAGCGCGCTTACCAAAATCGTACGGTTGCACTGATTGAAAACGGAAGTTGGGCGCCTTTAGCCGCTAAGGTCATGAAGGAAATGCTGGAGGCAAGCAAAAATATTTCGTATACTAATAACAGTGTAAAAATAATGTCAGCATTGAATGATGAAAGCAAACAACAACTTGATGCCCTTGCTGAGGAACTGTCACAGGAGTATCTTGCGACGCGTGACGAGAGTGCAAATAAAAATGACCTTACTGCACTGTTTAACATTGGATACGGGCTGTACGTTGTAACGTCGAATGACGGCAAAAAAGACAACGGACTTATTGTAAACACCGTAACTCAGGTGACAAATACGCCTAACAGGATTGCTGTAACCATAAATAAAGATAATTATTCTCATCATATAATCAAGCAGACGGGTATAATGAATATAAATTGTCTTACAGTAGATGCGCCATTTAAGGTTTTTGAAACTTTTGGATTTGTAAGCGGCAGAAACGTGGATAAGTTTGCTGATTGTGCGCCGCTTCGCGCTGACAACGGACTTGCGTTCTTGCCAAGATATATTAATTCGTTTATGTCGTTGAAAGTTGAGCAGTACGTGGATTTTGGCACGCACGGTATGTTTATATGCAGCATTACCGAGTCTCGCGTGATATCAAACAGAGAGACAATGACGTACACTTATTATCAAAATAATGTAAAGCCGAAGCCTGTAACAGAGGGAAAGAAAGGCTTTGTGTGCAAAATATGCGGATACGTTTATGAAGGAGACACACTTCCTGATGACTTTGTTTGCCCGCTTTGCAAACATGGCGCAGCGGATTTTGAACCTATAAAATAAGCGCGGTTGGCAATTGACTTTTAAAGAATAATATGGGATAATTTTCTATAAGTTATAAATGTGCGTGGATATATAAGATATATAATTTGCGTGATTATTTCGTATATTGAAAGGATGATTGCCAATGTTAAAAAAGAAGGTTTTTTCCTTATTTATGGCTGTTTTTATGGTACTGACATATTGTATAAATGCAGTGCCTTTTGATGCTGTTGCTATTTCGAGTCCGTCTGAGATAGCGTCGCTTGAATCTATCAGCCCCGGACAGACCAAAACGGTTGAAATTACAGAACAAAACGGCTATGCAGCTTTGAAGTTTACTCCGACAACGAGTGGTAAGTATTATTTTTACTCGATGGGTGATATGGACCCAATGGTTTGCTTGTACGACAGTAATCTCTCTTATTTGAGTGATGATGATGACGGTTTGGGCATTGGTACAAACTTCAAAATGGAATATGATATGGTAGCCGGCTCGACGTACGTATATGAGATGAAATTCTGGGATGATTCTATAGGGTCCTTCGACGTAGTTCTTGAAAAAGCATCTGATGCAGAGTCACTGGCAATTGACCAGGGAGAAGCAATCACGGGATATATTAATGATACAACAGATCTTACGGTAACTTTCTCGCCCGAGGGCTGTACGGAGGAAACGGTTAACTGGGTATCCGGTGATAACACGGTAGCCACGGTAGACTGCGGATTTGTTTCTTTTATAAAGCCGGGAACGACGGTTATTACGGCAACGTCCGAGAGTGGTTTGTCCGATAGCTGCACGGTTGTTGTAAAGGATTATTCCACAATTACTACGGGTACGAAAACTTCTATGGAGATAACTGCTTCTCGTGATTATGACTGTTTGTATTTTACACCGTCTGCGACGGGAATGTATGCTTTTTATTCTTTGTCGTCAAGCGACACGTTTGGAAGAATAATGTCGGCTGATTACGTGGATCTGGCAACAGATGACAACAGCGGCTCGGGCAATAACTTTAGAGTTGAATGCCAGTTGACCGCAGGTACAACGTATATTTTAAAAAGCGAATTTAACGGTATTGAAACGGGCAAGTTCGACGTTATTGTAACGAAAATTGTGGCGGCACAGGGAATTTCCGTCACACAAGGAGCAACGATAAACGGCGCGGTAGGATTTTCGGAGCAGTTGACGGTAACGTTCTCGCCCGATAACTATATTGAAGAAAAAATAACATGGACATCCTCTGACAGCTCAATGGTTTCTGTAACCGAAGATGGTTTGATAAGACTTCTTAAAATAGGTTCTGCTACAATTACAGCAACGTCAGAAAACGGTCTTGTGGCGAAATGTGTCGTTAACGTATCGGGATATCTTACGATTACAGAGGGTGAAGAAAAGCAACTCAGTACTGATGTGAACAATGGTAAAGCATTGTATCAGTTCGTGCCATCATACAGCGGCGCGTATGCTTTTTATTCCTATGACGGTAATTCTTTTGATACACGCGGATATATTTACGACGCGAATATGAAAGAACTTGCATTTAATGATGATGCAAACGAGGAAGTGCGCGACTTTTATGTTACGTACAGAATGACAGCGGGAGAAACGTATTATCTCGAAGCAATGCCGCTGGAAGAGGGCGTTTTCGGCGAATATAAGGTACAGATAAGAAGCCTTGAGTCAGCAACTTCAATAACTATTGAGCAGGGAGATTTGTCGGGTTATATTGATGATTTTTACTATCTTACAGTAAAGTTTTTCCCTGAAAATGCAGTTAGTGAGGAGATAACATGGGAGTCAAATGACGAGGATGTTGCTGTTATTTATGCCGATGGCAGACTTGAACTTGTTTCTGTAGGAACTGCTGTTATTACAGCTACTTCTGAGGGTGGACTAACGGCAACATGTACGGTTACTGTTAAAACTCGTGCGAAAGCTACAGCAGTTGAGATTGGTAACGGTTCAACGTTTACAGGTATTGTTGGTGGCACAGATTCTTTCTATTGCTACTTCATGCCAAGCGAATGTGAGCAGGAGAGCGTTACTTGGACATCAAGTAATAAGAGCGTTGCAACGATTGACGAGTACGGTACTGTTACGTTTTTGAAGGTCGGCACAACAATTATTACAGTAACTTCAAAAAATGGTTTGACAGATACGTGTACCGTAACTGTAAAAGATAAGCCGAACCCCACTTCGATTGTGATAGCACATGATGACAGCTTGACCGGTTATCCCGGAGAAAAATTTTCTTTGCGGATAGAATATTTGCCTGTTAACTGTATTGAAGAAACTATAACGTGGTCGTCAAATAATACTGCTGTTGCAACTGTAGGAAGTGACGGCAAGGTTACTCTTGTAGGTACAGGTACAGCCGTTATTACGGCAAGATCGCAAAGTGGTTTGACAGATACGTGTGAAGTTATCGTTAAAGCTGTTACTCCGATTGCGAGCAACGTTGAGAAAGTATTAAGTACAGATACGAATGGTGGAGAAGGTTTCTTCTCGTTTACTCCTTCTGCGACAGGTACATATGCGTTTTATTCATATAATTGTGATTTTGACGTTCGCGGTTACGTTTATGATAATGAGATGACACTTTTGAAATATGATGATGACGGCGCTGACGGCTCTAACTTCAGAGTGCAGTATGAAATGACAGCAGGTAAAACGTATTACTTAAAGTCAGAAGTGTATTCAACAGTTGCAAATGAAGAGTATTCTGTAAAAGTTATTAAACTTGCAGCGGCTACGTCGTTGAGTTTCGTTGGAGGCAACCAATGCGTATCATACGTTGGCGGCATGAAAGCCTTTGAAGTGTCGTTTGCACCTTTTGCATCTGTTTATGAGACGATAACTTGGAAATCGAACAACACAAGCATTGCTACAATCAGCAGCAGCGGCGTTGCTGAGTTTAAACAGACGGGAACAGTTGTAATTACTGCAACGTCGGCAAGCGGCCTTACGGCGTCGTGCACCGTTGTTGTAAAACAGTATCCCACACTCAAAGTTAACGAGAACTTTACGATTAACATATCAGCCGAATCTGACGGTGCATACTTCTATTTCACACCTGAAATTACCGGTGAATACGTGTTCTGGTCGTCTTCAGCCTTTGATACGTACGGATACATAATGGATTCAAATATGGGTATAATCGCTGAAAATGACGATAATGATGAGGGCGGATATAACTTCAAAATTGTTGAGAAGCTGACGGCGGGAGTCACGTATATACTTCAAGCTAAGTTCCTTGATGAGTCGGACGAAGGAAGTGTTATGGTTTGCATAAATAATATGCTTTCTGCGACAAAACTGGAAGTTGTTTCGTTGCCGGACAGGGTAAATTATGTAAAAGGTTTTGCCAAAGACTATATTGATTTCACGGGTCTTGAGCTTAAAGTAACTTGGTCTGACGGCTCAACGACAAATTGGATTTATAACGAAGCGGATTTGTCAATTGAGGACAGCTACGTTATATTTGATACGTCAAGTGTTGAGTCAACAGGAAAAATTAATGTTTTGTATGAAGATGTTTCAGCGACATTTGAAGTTACCGTTGCCGATAATACTGTCAGCAAGATAGAAATTGTGAAGGGCACGTCACAAACGTATATTGAAGATTGCGACGGATATATGTCAGAGTATTACAATCCCGACACAGATTCATACGTGGAGTTTTTCAAGTACACAGGCTTTTTACACAACGATGCAGTAATTAAAATAACGTATGCTAACGGTACGACTAAGAATGCTAACGTAGGCAGTGTTGTTGACGGCTATACGGTGGAATGGAGTGATGACCAGGCAACAACTCCGTGGGTTGTGGGTGCAAATAACGCTTCTGTAATATCGTACCTCGGCAAGACTGTTACGCTGCCTATTACGGTTGCAGCTAACCCGCTTAAGAATATAGAGCTCGTTCAAGCTCCTACGCGCGAGTACGTTTTGGGCGACCTTGCGTACGGAAAGTTCGGCGCATCTAACGGCTACTTGTTTAATCCTGATGATTTGACGGGCTTGAAATTGAAATTTAACTACACAAATGGTACTTCGGAGACTGTTACAGCAGAAGATTTTAACGATAGTCACATGTATAAAGGATATATTTATGACCTTATTTATAGTGAAGAATCTGTCGCAGTAGGTTATTTCCCCGTAACGTTCAAGTATTTGGGAAGAACTGTAACTTATAACGTTAATGTAATAGACTCTGATGTTTCTGCGATTTCCGTAACAAAAAAGCCTGGCGACTCACATAACTTACCGTACAAACCGCTTATGTTCGGCCTGGAGCTTACTTTGATACACAATGACACTACTAGTGAAACAATAACTTTAACAGATAAAAATATTAAATATATTTATGACGATGGATTGGTATATGAGGTTATAATAAACGGATATGCCGCACGCATAGTGCCGAGTGAGTATTACGAGGAAACATATATTGTTTATTATCTCGGCAGAACGTGTACGTTTGACCTTTCTGTTAATATAGAGAAAGAAGTTAGCAGTATTACTCTTGAAAACGTAACGCCTAACGCAGATGGCATGAAAGTTAACGTTTCGTATGCCGATGGCGAGAAAGAAACGCTTGTTTTAATGACGTCTACTGATTGGTATATGTCTGATGAGAACGGTACGGTTGTTGGCTTTGCACAAACTGACAGAGGAATGTTGTATTTTGAAATTATGCAGAAAACGAGCGGTAATAACGTGGTATATACCATTTCGCTACTTGGAAAAACAGTTACGGTGACTGAGGCAAAACCTTCAGATATGCCGGAGGGCTTTGTTGACGCGGGAAGTGATTTTGTGGCGCAAATCACATTTAATAATGGCGATAAGGCTTTGGATTTCAAGGGCTTGCTTAGTATGGTATGCGAAAACGACCGTGCGGATAACGGACAGCAGTATTATTTCGTACGTCAAGCAGACGGTAGCTATAAGATAATAAACGTTAAAACAAGATACGTTCTTGCATTAAAGGGTGTGGCTCAGGAGGGCGCAGCCGTTGAATTGGTTCCTGAACGATTGAGCTCACAGAGCTGGTTTATACATTATGTTAACGGCAAATACGTTTTAAGGGCTGCAGGTACGGATAATCTTGTGCTTGGAGTAGCGAATAAAGCACAGCTTGTTGCTTTTGATGCGGATGATTTGTCTGCAACGTTTAATATAACGAAAATGAGAATAGCGGACTATGATATTCCTGATATAACAGAAGATGGGGAGCTGACTGATGAGCAAATTGCTATAATAAAGGATCTTCTTTGCAGTGTGTCTGCAGATTATAACAGCATGAACGTGAATACTTTAAATCAAAAGATTGCCGAGTATGCTGTAGAGGCGTTCAAACTTGGTGTGACTGACATTAAGGCTATTGCAATGTGCGTAAATATCAGAATTGCATCGAGTGCTGCAGAGGTTTCACGTGTGCTTAATAAATCTTGTGAGTATTCACTTGATGGTATCTATACTGCAATGCTTACTGATGTGGGTACGCAGGTAGGTGCACAGAGAGCAAGGCATTTTGAGTTCTATAAAGGATGTGCCGGTGCTCAATTTTGATTGTATAATGGTCAATATGATCGTTTTAGAATAATATACAAAAATTAGGAGGAATAAAGATGAAAAAATTTATGCGAAAGACGATAGCTGTTTTCATTGTTTTACTTATTTCTATAAGTTGTTTTGCAGCATGCGGTGGTAACGATACAGAAGGAAATGCAACAAATAAGCCTGCACCTTCTGCTACGGTCAAACCTTCAGCTACACCTACCACTGAGCCAACAGCAACACCGGAATCAACACCTACACCGGAGCCTGTAAAAGTTAATGATCTTACTGATGGCGAGAATGTTAAGGCAGAGGCAAATATAGAACAGGATGACTATTTAGCTGAATTAGCTATTGACAATGATGACACAACAAGATGGAGCGGCGCAGGTGATGCGATTGACAGCGAATGGAAAGAGATAACTATTGATCTTGGTGCAGAATACAAAATCGGTGAGATTTCAATTTTCTGGGAGAGCATCAGCAACCCATATAAGATTTATTACACGAGTGATAAAACAGGAGAATGGAAAGATTTGATGTCAAGACCTGTACCCGCTGATTTGTATGAGGAGTTTTTGATTCCTGCAACTACGGCAAGATATATAAAACTTTCGTCTTCTGATACAGGATTCTTTAGTATCTATGAGATTGAAATTATTGAACATAGAGAAGATATGAAATATGAAGAAGATACTGATGAAAATGTAAACATCGCTCTCAATAAAACGGTTACTACAAATACAAGAATTGAAAACGATACGCTTGGTACGGAGAATGCAACAGATGGTGATATTTCAACACGTTGGGCACCTATGCCCGGTAAGCCTGATGATACAATATTCATCACTGTTGACCTTGGCCAAAAATATAACCTTTCAAGTATTGAGATTTTGTTTGAGTCATGCCAATCTGATTTTATTATCGAAGTTTGTGATACAGCAGAAGGCGAATACAAAGTGATAGAAGAAGGTCTTGCTCTTGTTTCTACTGCAGAGCCATATGTAATCGATGCTGAAGGCGAGAGTGCTCAGTTCATTCGTTACAGAAGACAAGGCGGCGTTTGGGGAAGTATCTTTGAGATTGTTGTTTATGCTGCATAATTTATATTGACACATCAATAATTAAAGGCGCTGTTTTTGCAGCGCCTTTTTGTTTTTGTTAAAAAACAGTCTCTATAGAATTTAATAACTTCTAAAAATTAAGCTATTAATAGTTTTGAGCTTTGATTTTAAAGTAAGCTTGAGGATGCTTGCAAACGGGGCAGAGCTGAGGAGCTTTTTTGCCGAAGTGGATGTGACCACAGTTGCCGCACTCCCAAATCATATCTCCGTCACGAGAGAAAACGAGGCCTTCCTTAACATTTTCGAGAAGTTTGCGATAACGCTCCTCGTGAGCTTTCTCAATAGCAGCAACAGCCTCGAACTGGTAAGCGATATCATTAAAACCTTCCTCGCGAGCTTCCTTTGCAAACTGTGCATACATCTCAGTCCACTCATAATTCTCGCCCTCTGCAGCAGAAAGAAGATTTTCCTCTGTTGAGCCGATGCCGCCGGCAAGAAGCTTGTACCACAATTTAGCATGCTCTTTCTCGTTGTTTGCAGTTTCTGTAAAAATTTCAGCTATCTGCTCATATCCATCTTTTTTTGCCTTAGAAGCAAAATACGTATATTTGTTTCTTGCTTGAGACTCGCCTGCAAATGCGGCTTCAAGATTTTTTTCTGTCTTAGAACCTTTCAAATCCATAACAGTCACACTCCTTAAAAATTTATATAGTAATTATATTTACCAACAAACAAAAAGTCAATCCCGGAAAAAATCCCCATAAATAGCGATTTATTCACAATACAGTAAATTATTGCAATCGTCGTAAACAACGCAGATAACCCCGTTTTCTACGGAAATCTCTCCGCTTTTCCCGATAAACTCATTGCTGACACCGAGCGGATTGTCGTAATGCAAAACTCCGTTGTCAAGTGTATATTTTAATCCGGAAATGGTCACGCCGAACGCATCTTTGTTTCCGGCAAAAACGGAAATTCTGCCGTTAAATGACGAATTGAATCTTAATTTGCCGTTTCTCGTCGCAGTTACCAGACATTTTTCGCCTACAAAAAAGCATCTGCAGCCGTTATTTACCACGTTATATAAAATTTGCATATTTGCTAAAGTAAACTCAATTCTGCCACCTAAGCCGCCGTAGATTATAAAATTAGTATACCCACGCTTCATACCTTCTTTAATAGCCAACATCATATCCGTGTCGTCTTTTATCGTCGGGAATCGAACAAGTTCGACACCGTCAGGCGCAGAACCCAAAGAATCTAAGTCACCAACAAGAAGATCAGGTTTAAGGCCGCATTTTGATAGGGTTTTATAACCTGCATCAGCCGCAATTACAAAATCCTTCTCGGGGGAAGGTAAAAACTTCAACGGCAAAGAAATCGGCCCTGCACCAAAAATATAGCATATTCTATCATTTGAATAATTATTCATAAATACACCCTAAGAAAATATAAAAAAGTTAATTGTGTGAATTATTAATTCAATAAACGTATTTTACCAAAAAGGTAATGTAAAAACAATGCATTTGTCAATATAAAACAGTTGTGCTAAAATACACAGCGAACAAAAACCTTGGTTAAGGAAGTGCCTGAAATGGAATTTTGTGTAAATCTTGTAAAAACAGTTGATGACTCCTACACCATCGAAATAGGTGATAATTTGTCAGAAAAGCTCAAGGAGTTTCTGAGAGAATTTGCGCGGGATAAAAAGATAAATGTGGCGATAATTACAGATTCAAACGTTTATGAGCTTTACGGCGAAGCCTTTGATAAAACAGTAAAGGATGCATTACCTCAATGCAGAGTTAACACGGTTGTTTTCCCGGCAGGAGAAAAGAGCAAAACGAGAAAAACAAAAGAATATATAGAAGATAAGCTCATAGAATGGGGCTATAGAAGGGATACTTTGATAATCGCACACGGGGGTGGCGTTGTTACTGATATAGCCGGCTTTGTGGCAGGAACGTTCGCGCGAGGCGTTCCGTTTGTAAATTATGCCACGACACTCTTGGCAGCCGCAGACGCTTCCGTAGGAGGCAAAACAGCAGTAGATACGGAAATGGCCACGAACCTTATAGGTTTGATTTATCAACCGAAAAAAGTTTTTATAGATACTGCAACGTGGGATACTTTGTCTGAAAAGGAAATTTCAGGTGGGCTTGCGGAGACGATTAAACACGCTTGTATGGCAGACAAAGAGTTTTTTGAATATTTGGAAGAAAACATCGAAAAAGTATTTGAAATGGAAACGCAAGTCTGCAGACATATTGCCGAAAAGAACTGCAAAATTAAATACGAAGTTGTTATGCTTGACGAGAAAGAGCAGGGATTGAGAGAAATTCTTAACCTTGGACACACGGTTGGCAGAGCGATAGAGACAGTGAGCGAGTACAGACTTTCGCACGGTGAGGCTGTAGCGATTGGCCTTATGGCGCAGGCGAAGCTCGGATGTAAAATGGGATTTTGCAGTGAAGAAGAAGTTACCAGAGTAGAAAATTTGCTAAAAAAAGCAAAGCTTCCTGTGTCGATACCGGAATGGATTGACAAAGAAGCTTTGACCAAAAAATTATATACTGATAAAAAAGTCAGAAATGGAAAATTAAGATTTGTGTTTCAACAGGGAATAGGCCAAATGGTGCAATTTGAGCGCGGTACGTGTGCGGCGGATGCTGTTTATTCCATGTTTATTGATGAAGAGTCAGCAAGATCAGTCATTGCTGAGCTGTAAAAGCTCATCATCTTCATCGTCGATATTGCTGAAATCGTACTTGAAATTGGGGACCTCGGATTCTTTAGCGGCTTCGACGTCCTCTTTGTTTTCGTCAAGCTCTACGGGCTCGTTAGCTTCGGAATGCTCGTTTTCGTCAGCTACGTCAGCACTGCTTTCGTTATTTGCAAAACTAATATCTGGCATGTCTTCCGTAGAACTATAATAGTCGTTGTGCATTTCATCATCATCATCTTCTTCGTCGTCTATGTAGTTATAAGAGATTCTTCTGCTTCGCACGAAAATAATAATGCCCGCCACAATTATTGCAACAACGCAGATAATAATTATAAAGAACAAAAGTGTCTTCTTGTCGAATTTAAAGTTATCGTCGGGATAAACGGGCAATTCAGTCGGACTTGCACTCGAATATGAGGGCGTCTGAGAAGGCACTTGGGAAGGGGTTGCATTAGGGTGATCTTCCGTGACTGTATTATCTAAAATTGTTGGATCAACACATCTTTGTAAAGTGTTCTCAATAGTATCGTACAAATAATATGAAAGAGAGCCGCCTACTTTAAAACCATACAAAACATAAAATTCGCTGTAATTGTCTTTAACACTTTTATATGCACCGATGGAATAATCTCCTAAAACGAGCGTTGCATCAGTCAAATTTTCGGGGGTTTTGTCGAATAAAGTAAAAACGTAGGAGTTTTCACCGAAAGGAATTTCTAAATAGGGTAAGAGATTTTGGCGATTTTCCACATAAATGTAAAACTTGCCATTTTGCCCCAGCACATCCGTTGTGTAAATAAGCTTAACTCCCGAAGTATTTTCAGCACCGGAAACCATTTTATCTATGTATTTAAATGATCTTATTTCAAAGCCTTCCGGCAGAGTTACTAAGTCTTCCTCAAAATCGAAAGCTATATAGCGGAGTTCGCCATTGTCCATGAATGTGTCAGTATTTGGCTCTCCGCTCGGAC
>JAGAQK010000178.1 GCA_017622825.1 Clostridia bacterium
GCATACGCTTGTTTCCATGTACCTTTCACTCCCATCGACTGTATGACCACCGTCGTATCATTGAGCACAGTGAGCGGTTTGGGTCTTCCATTCTCAGAATATGCCTTACCATCGTGTCCCATATCCACTAATGTAAAGTCCACACGACCGGCAGGCGTGACAATAACATCCGTTGCGTTCTTGATGTTCTCGAGTTCTTGCTCGGGTTTCATACTTTTCATTACACAAAAGTAAAACACACTGTCGCTACTATAAATGCGCATTTCAGTTCGCCCTTCAATGGGATAATCGATAGATTCTCCTGTAGGTAATAACTCTTGTGTCAAAATCCACGCCCCACGCATCTTGAATGGCGCTCGTTCGGTCTGCTTCACACATCCGCATAAGAGTGCTCCTATAGCACATAATAAAATAAATCCTTTCATCTTCATAGTGCCACAAATTTAGGTAATCAACGGACAAGGCACAACAAAAAGGGTTTGCAAAAAGTTTGCAAACCCGCTTTAATTAGTAATAATATAAGTATTGCCTTAATTCTTGTAACTTTAGTAATAAAAATGAAAAATATCTTTACATCTTTTTATCGTGCGTTCCGAGCAAAAATATCGGACGTCCGCCGTCGCGACGACGGACCGTTCTCATAACGATGACGGACGTCTGTCACTTCGATGGTATCAGCACGATAATTTTGTGAGAACAAAACATCATTTTTTTAATAAAGGGAAAATGGTGTTTGAAGAGAATTTAAATAAAATACTAAATACCTTATTTAATATATATAAAGGGATTTCTTAAAAGAAAGATAGGCATATTATATAAATAAGGAATACTTTAAGGCAACGCCTAAACATCAGGAAAGAATAAGATTGATAAGTAATTAACAGGCAAGTTCAAACAGGCACAAAAAAAAAGAAGGTTGTCATCACGACAACCAATCTTTCATTAACCTTAAATCTAATACCATGAAAAACACGTTACAAAGGTACGAGATTTTTTTAATATGCAAATACTCTCACAAAAAAATAAGTGTACTTTTAACATTTTTTCGTTTTTCTCAACAAAAATCACTCTACATAGAGCACTAAACCTTTCAAATATTCTCATTCTGGATGATAAATATTGATAGGATGATCAGCAGGTTGATGCAACTGATGCAAGATGCGCACTCTGCGCCCACTCTGTGCCGCTGCCGAGAAAACGGCAGTACGGAAATTGTCCTTTGTAACAACTTGTGAGCAACTGAATGTAAAGAGAATACCGCCCGGCTTAATCTTCTCAAAAGCCTTCGCGTTCAAACGTGTATAACCTTTTAATGCTTGTCGCAATGCGTCTTTGTGCTTTGCGAATGCCGGCGGGTCAAGAATTATCAAATCGTAATTGCTTCCCATCGCATCCAAATACTTGAACGCATCTTCTGCGTATGCCTCATGACGTTGGTCGCCGGGGAAGTTCAATGCTATATTATTATTGGTCAAATCAATGGCCTTTGCCGAGCTATCGACCGAATGTACCAATTTGGCACCTCCACGCATGGCATAGACACTGAAACCACCGGTATAACAAAACATATTCAACACCGAACGACCATTTGAGTATTGTTCAAGCAGTGAACGGTTGTCGCGCTGATCGACAAAAAAGCCGGTCTTCTGACCTTTTAACCAATCAATGTGAAATTTCAATCCGTTCTCCAAAGCAACGTTCTCATTGCTGCCACCAACAATAAAACCATTTTCTTGTCCTAAATCGGCTTTATAAGGCAAAGTCGTTTCGCTCTTATAATAGACATTCTCCACCATCCCCGATGTTGCCTTAACAACAGCATTCGCTATATCAAAACGTGACACGTGCATTCCTACACTATGTGCCTGCATGACAGCCGTCTTGCCATAAACATCTATAATCAAGCCCGGCAATCCATCGCCCTCGCCATGGACCAATCGGAACATATCATTGTCGTCACGTCCTAATACGCCTATTGTACGTCTTGCTTCCACAGCCACTTTTATGCGTTCTTCCCAATACTCTGCATCAATATTGCGATCGTCGAAGTCGAGTACTCTCACGGCAATAGAACCTATCTGCCAATGGCCGACCGCAATAAACTTACCCTCAGCAGTAAGTACTCTTACCACTTCGCCTTCCTCCGGTTCACCCTCAATGTGATGAATAGCACCTGAGAATATCCAAGGATGAAAACGCTTTAGGCTTTCTTCTTTACCTCGTCTTAAATATAAATTCTTATACATCATAATACTGTTACTTTTCTATTTCTGTGCTGCCGCCCACTTCCGACTGCTTTATCAATCGGTATTCATTTGTTTTTTTCAATGTTTCCAACTCACGATAGAGCTTGATACAAGCCCAAGCATCGGTGGCTGCATACAATTTCTGTCCGTCTGTCAAAACATCTGCCTCCCAATTGGAAAGTCGTTGTCCTTTAGATATTTTCTGGCCGAAGACGTTGGCGTAAATTTTCTGTAAACTCATATCCTGAATTCCAAACGCCTTGACATATTGTTGTAAATCCAAGAACGAACGTGGTTCGAACTCACCACGCCGACGCAAAGAGAGTAAATCGTCATGTAAGGAAAGTCCTATCTTAGTAATCCGCTCATCTTGGAAAAAACGTATTAAGGATTCCGGTATGCCAATATGCTTTAATCGGAACAGGAAACAAGTGTCATCCGTAGAGAGCTGCAACAAAGACACTTTGTGTGACACCCCTTTCTTAAAAGAAGGACGCGTCTCAGTATCAATTCCGACAAGAGAAAAGGAAGACAAATAATCAACCGCCTTCTGCGCTTCGTTTTCAGTTTGAATAACTATAATTCTACCGTCGAACACTGCACGCGGAAGGTTGGCTATCTTTTTCTTATCGTAATTGCTATAGATTTCCCTCATAACTTCCGTATTCATCATCACTGAAACACTCGTCATCTTCGTCCGAGAACGAATATTTGACACGGTGCAAAGCTCGCATCGCATTGGTTAGTGTCTGCCCCCAATACATACTAAATGATTGAGCTATCTCGGCTGTTGCCTCGTACATATTATCTTCAAGTCCCAACCGATAAGTTTCTACAAAATTTTTCAACGCTTGATAAATATCCGCTAAATCTTCGGAAATATTTTTTACCATTGGTTCGTCGTCAAAACGAACGGCCTCATTACATAAATCAAGATAATCGTCTTCGGTAGCCATCACACCGGACAGCGTCAATCGCAGAAATTCATAATCCTGCTCTGTAACAAATGCTTCTGGCAAAAATTCGGTATCACTCTCTATGCGTTCTAACATTGATGCCTTCAAATATAAAAGCGGAAGAAGTTTCAACACAGTATCAACAAATTCCTTGCGTAGTTTTCCTTCAGTTCCCTCAAGGTAAGCACAAAACTCCGTCGCTACTGTCACGAATTCAATCGTGTTGCGCGAATATATCACCGTTTTCTTATCTCCTGTCATATACTAAATTCACTTGCTGCTCATAAAAAGCGCAAAGCTACAAAAAAAGTACTTAAAAAAATAGAAAAATTGAGGTTTTTCGCTTACTTTTGTAAACGTTTTCACACTACGAATCAAAAAAGAATGAAAAAGAATCAAGCAGACATAGAAACCACAAAATTAGGTAACACAGTTCAAACGGATAAGAAAAGAAAAACAAAGAGTAAAAAAGAAGGGACGGAACCAACCGCAGAACCGGATGGCAAAAAGAGAGACTACAAAGAAATTGTACGTTTCATCATTGGTCTGATACTTTTAGTTATTTCTTTATTACTATTCATATCGTTCACTTCATTCCTGATTTCCGGCAAAGAAGATATGGTATTGCTGGAACAAGGTGTCATTGAGAAATATTCCAATTGGACAGGTTGTATAGGAGCAAGATGCGCTAACTATTTCATCAATCGTTGTTTCGGTTTCTCCGCATTCTTCATCCCCGTTTTATTGCTTGCCATAGCCATGAAACTGACTCGGGCGTACAAAATTAGAA
>JAGAQK010000179.1 GCA_017622825.1 Clostridia bacterium
GTGGTAAAATCGTGGTCCCACAGCATCTTTTCAGAGAGTCTTTACTGAAAAAAATATATAATGTTGTTGCACAAATTAAAATATGCATTGTGTAATATTTTTTCAACTCCCCCTTATACTGAAAATTTGTATTGCCATCTCATACTTTGTATGACGTCGGGGAGCAATCAAATTTTAGTTACTCACAATCGAAAAAATATTACAACCGGCCTGTTTGCGATTATAATGTTGTACAAACCTCTCGCAAACATTGATGATATTTTACACTAATTTTTTTAAATTAAAATGTAAATTATCATATAAAAAAGAATTTATTTTTTCAATTAAAACTCACGCTATTGAGCTTTAATTAATTATATAAATGTTTTTTCCTATTATTTTACAATTATATTCGCTTAAACGAAATTTGTATTATTTTTCACTTTAACATATATTCTCTTAATTCTTCCCTCCTTGATATACAAAGCTTTTCATATATAGTTGAAATATAATATTTTACCATTCTCAAGGATATATTCAGATGCGATGATATTTCTTTCATACTCCAATCTCTGTCAAACAGCATCGCTACCACAAACTCTGTCGGTGTCAGGTTTGCTGTTACAGAACGGTCATTAATAGCATTATGTACATCGCTCCATCCGCTCAAGAAGCACTCTACACTTGCGGCGATCTTTCGATATTCCGTAGGATATTTATCCTTCATGCAAACCTCAACGAGACCCAAAAGCAACCCATGATGCTCTGTGAAAGGTTTCAAAAATCCGTCAGGCAATGCCAATTCCACCGCCTCATTAAAAGCAACCACTGCCTCGTCAATCCGCTTCATATTTATGAGTGCAACTGCCAAAATTATTTTCAAATATATAAACGGCACGGGATAAACTGCAGAACTGACTGCTATCGCTGACTCTGCAATCCCGATTGCTTTGCTATAGTCCTTTTTTTGGTATGCGAAATGCGCCATTACATACGCCCCAAACATTCTTGAGCCTTCCGGCAAATACTTTAAAATTTTTACCATTTCTGTTATTTCTATTTCTTCGGAATGCAGCAGCACGCCGACAATTGAAGATATAAATATGCATGGAGCGTTTTCTTTAATCGTATTGCCTGATTTGTATTTTAAGAATATGTACTTTCTTATGTCACTTAGCGTGAGAAGAGCAATTCTTGGTCTATTCATTGATATATTGGAAAATGAATACAAAAAGCTTGCTGAAAACGACATACTTTCGTCACTGTGATTCACATATCTTTCGAAAATCGAAGCACTTTTTTCAATTTCACCACGCAGATAATAATATTCTGCCATAGCTATGTTTTTACTGTCTGCATCATTTATTTTTTCTATATGCTCAAGGCAACTTCCCGGAGTAAAGCTTTCCTTTAATATAATTAATGGTATTTCAGCATCTGTTAATTTTTTATCCTCTAAGCCTTTATCAAACTCAGAGTCACATGGTCCTGTAGCAACAATTGGTATAAGCCATTCACGGCCTACCTTCTTGGCGCCTGACAATTTGTTTTCTTTTGCCCACTTTTGGACCGTGCGAACAGTTACACCAAATTTATCAGCAGCCTGCTGAACAGATAGAAATTCCATATGTCATCCCCCCATCTTTCAACATATAACATTTATTAAAGTATGTGCAAAGATAACATTATTATTTGAAACAATAACATTTACAAGACAACCTTAACAAATATTCTCTTTTTCCATTGACTTTATTATACTACTTTTTTACTAAATTGCAAAGCTTATTTTTATTTAAAAGTTCGCTCAAAACTATTGTAAGTTGATTTAAAATATGTTAGTATTACTTTATTGTTCGCAAAAATGTATAGAGTTGTAAATATAAATAGTTTTGTTTTACAGGAGGATTGGCTTATGGATACGAAAATCAATAATTTTCTTCAAAAAAAAGGCATAAACTCGTCTGACATTATGTATTTTACGCGTGAAGGACAAAAAACGTCTATTCATATTTCAAACTCTCAAGTTATTTTTACGTATATTCCCATAAAAGCTTTTCTTAATTTTCTTGACGCTAATATGTTCATTACGGTTAATAAAGGCATTGTCCTCGGGGTAGATTATATATCGTCTATCGTCGATGGCGTTTATACTATGTGTGATGGTTCTTCTTTTAAAGGTCGTTCTCGCACTCCTGCGCAGCATAAAGATAACATCAACAAAATCACGCGCAGAACTTCTTGCATCAAAACGATTTCCGAACGCATACCAGAGCTGTTCTCGGTAATGGACAACTCCCCCATTGCTTTCGCGGTCATTGAAGTTACCTTCGACAACGACGGCCACGGAATGGATTTCGTTTTCCGCTACTGCAATGAAGCTATGCTGAAATTAGAGGAACTATCTGCTGATGACATCATAGATAAATCCTTTTATGAGGTTTTCAAAGATAGCAATCGTAAATGGATGGTCAGCTACGCCGATGTTGCTCTGAACGGCAGCAAGAAAATTATTTCTTACTATCTAAATAATTCAAAACGCAAGGTTCTTGCCTACTGCTACCAACCCTATGAAAGGTTCTGTGCTTGTTCATTAATAGAAGTAGAATCTATAATTAATGTAGCTGAAAATCTGATTTAAACGCAAAAGATGTGTTTTTTATCATCAATATTGAAACCTCATTGAACTATGTTATAATAAGAACAAAAAGAAACGGAGGTATGAATAATGGCAAAGAAAAAAATCAATTTACGGGACGAGTTGCGCGCTCACAAATTTGAATTTGATTTGTTGCAAAAAATTCCCTGCACAAAACAAGAGAATAAGGAATACCAAAAGTTGTTGAAAGACGGCGGTACTCTTCCGGAGGGTGTTTATGCTTATGTTTATGATAATGGTATAACATCAACAACAGAATTCTATACAATTTACGAAACTGACTTAACAGAATCTGAAATAAGAGAGTATCTTACATATAAACAATTAAGTCATATTAAAACAATAAAAAATTGTGTGCTGTTCTTTACTGTTCTGACTATAATTAGTATGATTGCGTACTTCTTGTTTATGATAACAGCTTATTGATTTAAAAATAATTTGCACCAAAGCAAAATCAAGGCAAAACGTAAAACCCCGAAAACCATAACGGTTTCGGGGTTTTTGAATACTCTTTGAAATAAGAAATTATCTCTTTGAGAACTGCGGTGCTCTTCTTGCTTTCTTGAGACCGGGTTTCTTTCTTTCTTTCATTCTCGGGTCACGAGTCAAGAAGCCTGCTGCCTTCAATGCGGGGCGAAGATTCTCATCATATTCGAGGAGAGCTCTTGCAACGCCGTGACGAATAGCACCTGCTTGGCCTGTGAATCCACCGCCTGTAACTTTGCACTTAACATCCAACTTGCTGTCAGTGCCTGTCATAGCCAAAGGCTGACGAACAATAAGCTTAAGTGTCTCTAAGCCAAAATATTCATCAATGCTCTTACCGTTAATAGTGATAACGCCGTTACCGGGAACCAACTCAACACGAGCAACTGATTTCTTTCTTCTACCTGTAGCGAAATACTGATCTGCCATTGTCATTTGCCTCCTTCATTAAAACTCGTAAACTTCAGGTTTTTGAGCTTGGTTAACGTGCTCAGCACCTGCATAAACTTTGAGTTTCTTAATCATAGCTCTTCCCAAAGCGTTCTTAGGAAGCATACCCTTTACAGCCAACTCAATAGGATCAGTAGGATGCTTCTTAACGAGATCCTTGTAAGGAACTTCCTTAAGTCCACCCGGATATCCTGTGTGGTGACGGTAAAGCTTATTTGTAAACTTCTTACCTGTTAATTCAACCTTTGCAGCGTTAATAACGATAACGAAATCGCCCATGTCGCAGTTAGGTGTGTATGTGGGTTTATGCTTACCCATGAGGATTTTGGAAACTTCTGTAGCAAGTCTTCCCAATGTTTTTCCTTCGGCATCAATGATATACCATTTCTTATTAGCAGTATCCATTGCTGCACCGTTAGGCACATATGTCTTCATATCTTAGTAACCTCCTTATAAATACAAGCCCGTTCTGCGGGCAACGTTGGCTATAATACACGATTTTTTATTCACTGTCAACCCTAAAATCCGTTAAAATCAAAATATATCTCTCACACTCTCGTTTTCTCTCGTTTTTTCTCTATTTCTCTCGTTTTCTCGTGTTTCATTTCATTTTTTCACACTTCCCACTTTCGCTCCTAAAATGCTACGGAAAAGCCCCGCACGCCGCAAGTGCGTTCCGTAGTGTAAAAAATACAACAAAAAAATGTAACATTTTTTAAATAACTACTGCACAAAACGCATTTTTTATGATATAATGGCTCAGTAACTTTTGTTTTTGCAAAAAACACAGGAGGAAAAACAGTTATGTATAGAATAGGAATAGACCTTGGCGGCACAAATATTTCCGCCGGACTCGTAAGTGATGAGGGAAAATTATTATACAAATCATCAATCCCCACAACAAGAGCCACCGACAGAGAGCTCACAGAGCTTATGGCAAAATTTTGCATACAAATCGCAAAAAAATGTGACATATCATTAGATCAGATACGTTCAATAGGTATAGGCTGCCCCGGCGTTTGCGATGATGCCAACGGCGTTTTACTCTACACAGTAAACCTTCCGTTCAAGAACACTCCAATCGCAGAGATATTTTCAAAATTTATCAAAGCCCCTGTTCACCTGGCAAACGACGCTAACTGCGCAGCTTTAGGTGAAGTGGTTGCAGGAGGAGCAAAAGGATATAAAACATCAATAACGCTCACATTAGGCACAGGCGTTGGCGGCGGTATTATAATTGACAACAAGATTTATACAGGCTTCAATCACGCTGCAGGCGAAGTCGGACACATCACGATTCATGCAGACGGAGAACCTTGCGGTTGCGGCAGAAAGGGTTGCTTTGAAGCATACGCTTCAGCATCGGCACTTATACGTGAATCAAGACGCGCTTTCCACGCTCATCCGGAGTCTCTTATTTGCGAGCTCTGCGAAGGCGACGTGAACAAGATAAACGCCAAGACACCTTTCGACGCTAAGCGTCAAGGTGACAAGATAGGCACACAAATCGTAGATAAATACATATGCGATTTGGGCGAAGGTGTTATTAATTACATTAATATTTTCCAGCCCGAGATAATTCTTTTGGGCGGCGGTGTTTCAAAAGAAGGCGAATATTTGCTCGCGCCACTCAGAGAATACGTATTTAAGTATTCATACGGCCACGATTTCCTTCCCAGAACGAAAATCGAATGTGCAGTTTTGGGCAATGATGCAGGTATAATCGGTGCCGCAATGCTCGATTAAAAACGCGGCAAATTGATTTCAATATTCAACCTTATAAAGATACAAACCATGCGGGGGTGCAGTCACTCCCGCTTTTTTACGGTCTTTTGCTTCTATCATTTGCGCTATTTCGCAAGGTGCGAAACGCCCCATGGCTACTCCCGCAAGCGTTCCGACAATAATGCGCACCATGTTATACAAGAAGCCGTCGCCGCAAATTTCAAGGAAGTACATATTATCGCCGCAACAGCAAACCGCGGCATCAAAAATTGTGCGTACGGAAGTCTTTGCTAACCCACCTGTTGCTTTGAATGATGAGAAATCATGCTTGCCAATAAAAAATGCGCATGCATCATTCATAAGTTCCAACGCCTCATCAGAAGAAACATCAAGTTTTTTACCGGCGTTCCATGCCCTGTTTATGAACATAGGACGCTGTGTCTCACCAAAATAAAAATAATATCTGTATGTTTTTCTTTTTGCGGAGTATGTGGCGTGAAAATCATCCTCCACTTTGCATGAAATTTTTGCTTTAATATTATCCGGCAAGAAAGGATTTAATGCTTTGTAGAAATTCTCGGGCGGTATGAGCGTGTCGATTTGAAAATTCGTCACATAATTAACTGCATGAACGCCTGCATCTGTGCGGCTGCAGCCTGTTATCTCGACGCGCGTACCCGTTAAATCAAATATTGCTTTTTCTACAGTTTCCTGTACTGTAGATATGTTCTCGTTCCCCTGCCGCAGCCAACCGCTGTAAGAGGTGCCGTCAAATTCAAGTAAAAGCTTAATATTGTACATTGTTCTCCTTCTTCTTTTTAAAAGCGGAAATATCAACACCCAAAGGCGTGTCGTGTACGCAGACGGTCGCAAAAATGTCAATAAATGTCACAATGAACTGTCCTGCAAAAAATATCAATACGCCAACTGCTGCAGAGGCAATTGTGCCCGGTATTTGCTGCTGTACCAAAGCAACTGCGAGTGATATGCAATATTGGATAAAAAGATTCAATAAAACAATTGTTATGGTTTTATTAAGCATTTTGCGTGCATAAATCGATGATATTCCCAATGAGGGCTTGCCCCAGATTCCTGTCATTACAATTACTTGTGTATAGAAATAATAAAGCACGAACATCATCATGCCCGGGAAAAACAGCAGCATAAAGCCAAAAGCTACGAACAATGCATAAAGCAATGTCGTAAGTATTGTTTTTGGCCATATTCTCATTGAGAAATCCATTATCTCACTGACAGTGATTGCTCTTGACTCAAGCGTTTCGTACGAAAGCTTAATTATACATATTTTGTAAAGTTCTATAAGAAGGCTTACAAGGAGCATACCCAGGAAATACCACAGCAGTTTAGAATCAGGTCTGTACCCCGTCATATCCTCCGGAAGCTCCGGTGTAAAAGGCACAAGAAGAAATTCCTGTATGAGATATACAGGAAGCACTATCATAAGGGAAAGAACTAATATTGTAGGAAATTTATTCTTAAATAAATTAAAAGTTTTTTTCATCTATGTTTTTTACCTTTTGCTTTCTTGCTGTTTTTTGCCGGTCTGCTTTTACGTGTAGAATAACCATATTCGACGTTTTGCTGACCGTGTTTCTTTTCCCATGACTTCGTAACAACACTTAATATTCCAAACGTTGCAAGAAAACCTATTGATGCCATAACGGCGCACGTTATATTAATTGCTAAAATAGACAAATTATAATACAACACTTCCCCGCTGACAGTTTGATGTGCCTCACTCATGATGCCATTATTTGAAATATTCTGTCTGTATAACTCTATTGTTTTTTCAAATGTATTCATTCCCGCATCTTGTACAAGGTTCGAGTGAAGAATCATACATTCTACGAAAACTGACAGCACGGTTACAAGTATGCATGCTATTACAACAATAAGAATATGAATTTTCTTTTGATCTTTTCTTTGTATAAAATAGTGGTAAAAAGCACATGCCGCCATACCAACAATTAAATAGAAAATGCCTGTTACACTGCCTATAAAAAGGAAATCCAACATTACACACAGAGCTGCACCAAGCAGTGCTCCCAATGCAGAAAATACAAATGTGCGCGCTATTTTTTTCTTTTTAGATTGGCGTTCTTCTTGTTTTTGTTTTTCTATAATAGCTGTTGGGTCTACCTGAGGCATAACAATTCTCCTTTTATCAGCAAAATAAGGCTGTACTTAAATTAAATTTTATTATATACTAGTATACCATAAAAAACAAGCTGAAAGAGGTTTTACAATGACTGATTTGAAAGAACTTTTTATAAAATATTACGGCGAATCTTCTGAAGAAATTCGTTTCTTTACTTCCCCCGGCCGAGTTAATCTTATCGGCGAGCACGTAGACTATTGCGGAGGACTTGTATTCCCTGCCGCCCTTACGCTTTCAAGCGTGGCAGCAGTAAGGCTTAATAACTCTGATGTTGTTAATCTCCGTGCTGACGATTTAGACGGATTGTATTCTTTTAATCTTAATAACACAGAGGCCGGCAAGGACTTAAAATGGGGCAATTACCAAGCAGGAGTTATTCACTGGCTTAAAGAAAACGGCTACAAAGTACGCGGTATGGACTTCCTTTTCTCCGGAAACATCCCCTTCGGTTCGGGTCTTTCTTCTTCTGCTGCTATTGAACTTACCACAGCAGTTGCTGCAGCGAGCCTTTCCGAAAACTTTGACGAGAAGGGCTACGACCTTATAAATTTAGCGCTCATCGGTCAGAAGGCCGAGCACACATTCAGCGGTGTTAACTGCGGTATAATGGACCAATTTGCTTCGGCAATGGGCAAAAAAGATAATGCGATTTTGCTTGATTGTTCTACCCTTTCTTATAAACATGTACCATTGAATTTAGGTGAATACACGCTTATTCTTGCAAACACATGCAAAAAGCATGCGCTTGGCGCATCTGCTTACAACAAACGCCGTGAAGAAGTCAGCGAAGGTCTTATCAGAATGAACAGTATTCTCGGCACAGATAAAGATAATCTCTGTGACTTTACTGAGGATGATTATTTGAAGGCTGAAGCTTTAATGGCTGCTGACAAAATCCGTGACAGAGTTAAACACGTTATTTATGAGAATCAGCGTGTTAAAAAGGCTGTAGAAGTCCTTGAAAACGGAGATTTGCTTGCTTTCGGTGAGATACTCAGAGAAGGTCACGCTTCACTTCGTGATTTGTATGAAGTTACAGGTTTTGAGCTTGATACAATGTTCGATGTCGCATGTCAGACAGAGGGCTGTATCGGTTCTCGTATGACGGGTGGCGGTTTCGGCGGTTGTACCGTCAATATCGTTAAAAAGAGTGCTGTCGAGAATTTCATTGAAACCGTCGGCAACGCTTATAAGAGCAAAACCGGTATCACTCCTGCTTTCTATGTATGTGACATAGGTGACGGTGCAAGAGAGATAAAAATGTGATTAATAAATTCGGTTGCCTTCTAAGTCATACTGTACTCTGTTAAGAAGGAGAAAATCGCAGCCACTTTAAGCAAAAAAAGAAATCACACTTATTACGAATTTCTTTCCGTTTCGTCAATTTCGTTTCGAGCGAAATTTTTGCTGTTTTGACGAAACACATATTGTTTTATTTCGCCAAAGATGATATAATAGCGTTAAATCACAACAAGGAGGTACTACATGAAGTTTATAAACTGTACCGAAGCTTCTGCTCAGATGGGAATCACTGTTCGCAGAGTTCAACAAATGTGTAAAAACGGTAATATTCCCGGCGTTGTGAAACAGGGTCGAACGTGGCTGGTTCCTGATTCCGCAATCCATAACGTAACAAACAAAGAAACTGATTATAGAAAAAAGAAAAAGCCACTACCCATCGGCATTGCCGATTTCAAGGAGGCTTCTCAAAATTATTATTACGTGGATAAGACCCTTCTCATCCGAGATTTTTTAGACAACAAACCTATGGTATCTCTGTTCACACGTCCCCGCCGTTTTGGAAAAACACTGAACATGGACATGATTCGTGTATTTTTCGAAAAAACAGATGAAGACACATCAAAGTTTTTTCAGGACAAACTAATTTGGCAGTGTGGCAACGAGTATACTGACTATCAAGGTAAGTATCCGGTTATCTTTCTTAGTTTCAAGGACGTGAAATGCACGACCTGGGATGATACATTGAAAAAGATCCGCAAGCTGATCGAAATGGAGTTTACCCGCCATATTGAATTAGAGAATAGTCCTAAGCTCAATGAATACGAAAAATCACAGTTTAGCGAGCTTGCAAACGAAAAGGCAGACGAAGTTGACTATCAGATGTCTTTACAGATTCTTTCGCTCCTACTTCATAAGCATTACGGGACGAAGGCCATCGTCATCATCGACGAGTACGACACTCCTATACAGCAAGGTCACAGTTGCGGATTCTACGATGAAATCATCGCCTTTATGCGCAATTTCTTTTCAGGAGGTCTCAAGGACAATGCGCATCTTGCTTACGGTTTTCTAACAGGAATTCTTCGAGTGGCAAAAGAAAGCATTTTCAGCGGTCTTAACAACCTGAAAATCTATTCCCTTTTGGACAATACCTACAGTCAGTATTTCGGCTTTACCAAGGATGAAGTTCAGCAGATGCTCGATTACTACGGTGCAAGCGATAAATATGACGAAGTCTGCCAGTGGTATGACGGTTATCAGTTCGGTAGTACCGAGATTTTTAATCCGTGGTCAGTTATCAACTACATTGACGACAAATGCTTTCCAAAGGCTTTTTGGCAATCCACAGGCAGTAACGACATCATTGGTGAAATCATTGCAGCAGCAACTCCGGAGGTTACCGAAAATCTGCATAAGCTGCTGAGCGGCGAAAGCGTCACAACTTATATTGATACCAGCGTCATCTATCCGGAGGTGCAAAGTAATCCGCACAGCATCTACAGTTTCCTTCTTATTGCCGGGTATTTGCGCGTTTCCGCTATTTATCCCCAGCACGACGGAAACTTCATGTGTGACGTTTCAATTCCGAATAAGGAAATATCCTTTGTATACGAGAAAGAAGTTCTCAACAAGACCAAACAAAACGGCACTGCTGTTGCCATTCAACAAGCTATTTTCTCAGGTGATGCTGCAAAGTTACAGAATTTGCTCGAAAAGTATATGCTGGAGTCCATTGCATCCCTTGACGGAGCAAACGAGGGTTTCTACCATGGTATGATGCTTGGACTGTGCGCTGTTGTAAGCAACCGCTATCAAGTAAAGTCCAATAGAGAATCCGGTCTCGGCAGATTTGATGTAGCACTTATTCCCTGTAACAAGACCATGCCAGGATTTATCTACGAATTCAAGTTCGCGAGCGACAGCAAGGTTGATCTGAATTTACTGGCAGAGGCCGCACTTCGCCAGATTGAAGAAAAAAAATACGACACCGATCTACTCTCGGCAGGCATAATCAATATCCAAAAGATTGGAATTGCATTTCATGGAAAGAGTGCCGTTGTCAAAAAAGCATAAACACAGGTGACGGTGCAAGAGAGATTAAAATGTAATTAATAAATTATTGGTTTTTGAACTTCAAAAGAAAATCACGGATATTCATATGGATAATGCCGTTTCGGCTCATATCGAATTCATCCATTGAAAGAACGTATTTGGGATAATTATCTTTAATGTTCTCGTATGCACCAAATTCTCGTTCTTCGGTTTTTTCGGAGGACAAATAGTAGCATACTTGAACGTAAATACGCTTACCATCTTTATCACAAACAAAATCTATCTCTTTTGTCCCATTCTTACCTATCGTTACCTTATAACCGAGCCGAAGCAATTCGAGGCAAATAATATTTTCAAGAATCAGTTCAATATCACGTTGATTATTACCATAGGTGGCCTGTCGCAATCCATGATCTGCAAGATAGTATTTTTCGTTAATCTGCAAGATCTCTTTGCCCTCCAAATTCATACGGCTGATTTTATGGAACAAGTACGCCTTTTCGCACGAATTCAAATAATTAATGATTGTATCAACCGCAACGGTTCTTTTTTCGCTTTTGAAATACGCGGCAATGCTGTTTGCAGAGAAGGTTCGTCCGATATTAGTGGCAACATAGGCTATGATACGCTCCAACAGATCTACATCACGAAGCTTATTTCTTTTCACAATATCTTTGATTACGACCGAAGCGTAAATATCCTTAAGATATTGTGACTTAGCTTGCTCGTCAAGAGGCGTGGTTGCAAGGAACGGCAAACCTCCGTATTTTACGTACTCCATAAAATACTCATTTATACTTTTGTTGTCATTCTCAATACGTCGCGCTTCGCAGTATTCAGAAAACGAAAAAGGATATACAGTAAACTCCACATATCTGCCTGAAAGCAATGTCGCATATTCACCCGAGAGCATTTTCGCATTTGAACCGGTAATATAGATATCAACATCAGAATTCACGCGCAACGAATTTACACACTTTTCCCAATCCTTAACCTCTTGTATCTCATCAAGAAAAATATATACACGACCGTTTACGGTTTCAATTTTCTGCTTCAAATAATCGTGCAATGCCTCCGCAGTAGTAAATTGGGAATAATTCATATCTTCAAAGTTAATAGATACCATCTGTTCCTGTGGCACGCCTTTTTCAAGCAATTCTTCCTTTATAAGCTCCAGCATAATCGATTTTCCGCTTCTTCTTACTCCGACTATTACCTTTATAAGCTCGCATTTATCTATAAATGGTCTGATTTGGGATAAATAACTTTCTCTTTTAATCATAGTTTCACTCGCCACTTTCCTCTTAGATAAATATATTATTTCACAATTATAATCTAAAGTCAATACAAACTTTTCCATTTTATCGATTATAATCTATAGTTTTAAAGTTTTATCTTTGCTTATTTATTATAACCTATAATATATTTATCTATAACTACATAACTAAAGCACTACCGAGAATTTCATCAAAACTGTTGGCAACGCTTAAAAGATCAAAACAGGCATCACTACTGTAGTTACTTTATGATTGAAAGTTTTTCCTTGGCTTTTTTAGCCATACTACGGTATTCTTTGTCATCATACGTCAAATATGGTTCAATATACGTAAGGATTGATTTATCTTTGAAGTACCACCCATATCGCAGTAGCGTCCGGCGCCAAATGTCAGGATACCGCTGATACAACTCCAACAACCGTGGGAGTGCGGCACTTACTTTAAAAAGGCACAAAATTTCCATTATCAAATCTTCTTGTTCACCATACGTTGGATGATTTACAATCTCTAAATATTGTGAGATGAATTTTTTGTGCCGACACTGCAAGAGGGCATATCCAAGATCCCATCTATATTCTTTATAGTCTGGATTCTTATATAATTCAATCAAATCAGGAGTATATTCATAATAAGAAAGATAGTGCAATGCATCCAATAAAGAGGAAACCCACCACTTCCGTTGACGAATATAATTCAAAACAATTGGAACAAAGCGTATGTCTTCATGGTCTGTCAAACGCTGCAAATTACTAAAATTGTATCCCAAAGCATTTATTTTGTCGAGAATTTCGGATACATAAAGCAACTGTTCCTCGGAATAACTATATTTAATCGCCTCTCTCCAATAAGCATTTCCGTAATATTTTCCCATTATTGCAAAAACCTCTTCTTTAGTTTTAACCCCCATATATTAACTCCTTTCAGAATACATTAATTGCGACTCCCAATCTTTATCACCATTAGCCTCCTTGTCATGAACAAATCTTTCTCATTTGACAGAACGGAAAATAACGCAATTTCCGTAAATACTTCATCATAAAAAGCATAAATTATCAAAAATTTTCAATTAGCATATTCCATCGTTCATTAAAAAGTTCAATCAATTCTTTCTTTTTACTATGTTCAGGCGGAACGGAATCAATTTCCCAGTACAATCCTCTAAGTTGCTCACGATCATTACAATTATTGCACTGTTCAATCATTTCATTCACCTTAGCATCCCAATCACTCACGTCAGAATTACCATCTGCCCAATCAAGGAAAACGGCCAACAAATCCTCAAGACTATCAGGGCTTCCCATTCCTATAAAAGTTTTTTCTTTCTTTTGGCAATCCATCCAAAAATCATTTTCATTATCTTTATGTTCTATATGAATCGGGAGAAACTCAGCATCTTCGAGAAGTGTATCTGTCAAATCTACAGATAATTTCCATCCGGGATTATCCAAAGTATCAATTATAACCCCGTATGAATGCTCCCAATCTCCATCACAATGCATTTTATACCAATTTTGTAACCTTTTTAATAGTTCCATAATTACCCTTTCATCTTAGTAATTTCATTTGTATTATCTACTCTAAAAATATCTTTCTCCGAAGCTTTTTCAGAAGCTATATATATGTTTAAATCCATAAATATTCCTCTTTCATATGAAGAATGCTTAATAAATGATTTGTGACTTCACTGTCTCGGCTTCTTTTTCTAAGCCCAAAGCTTTAAGAATCTCAAACCCAAAATCCAATGCGGCACCTGCAGAGCGACCTGTCACTATATTTCCGTCTCTCACAGCAGCCTCTTGAGTGTACTCACCACAAGAATCCTGATTTATACATCCGGGGTAAGATGTAGCTTTTTTGCCCTCAAGAAGACCGAGCTTTTCAAATGTACAAGGAGAAGCACAAATAGCGGCAATTACCTTGCTTTTATTATAAAAAGCCATAACAATTTCATTAACACGTTCATCATCACGAAGATTGTGCGCATTCGGCAGTCCACCGGGCAAAATAACACCGTCATAGTTATCACTTAATTCTTTACTGTTTATATTATCCGGCAATATCTTATCTGCCAAAAAATCAATATTATGTGCGCCTTTAAGAACATCATTTCCCGTTGTGCTGTAAATGTCGACTGCTACACCTGCTCTTTTTAAAATATCTACCGGAGCAACTGCCTCAACTTCTTCAAAACCGTTTGATAAAAGTACCATCATTTTCATATTAAATCATTCCCTTTCTTTTTTCATCTAATTCAACTCTATTTCTTTAGCATAAATGTATGAAACAATTTCGCCTTGTTTGGTTTCGCAATACCCTTTTTCTTTGTGTGAATAATTTGAAATTTCCACTGAACCGAAATCTTTAAACTTTTCATATATTTTTTTCAACACATTAAGCTCATCATCTGTAATCATACCTACCGGAATGTTAGAATCAGGAACTACTTGGTGTTTTTCATATCCGTTATCATATAAAACTTCAATATGTGCAATATGATCTGCCGCCATTTTCCCAAGAAGTATATCGAAATTCTCAGGCACAGGGCCATACTTATGATGTGCATATCTTAATCCTGACATTGAAATTCCATTTTCTTTATAATAAATCATATCTGAATAATTCAGCAACTTCATTAACTTTGTTTTTAATAAATCTGTATTTTTATGTGCAAAAAACAAAACCATTGCACAAGTCTTTTCATAATCGAATACTTTAAATCCATTTTCTGCACAAGGAGTATTTGAAAAGTACAAGTCAATCAAATTACTTTCATCATTGATTTTTGTTTTATTTTCTAATTCACCAACAGCATTATATAATTTTTTCTGTTGCCTTTCATCAAGTAATATTTCATTTTCATTAAGAAAAACTCTCATATTCTTAGGCTCACGCAAAAACAGCAAAAGGCTATTATGAGCTTTATCTTGAATTGAACCATTTTCATATCTGCAAATCGTTTTATCTCCCCAATTAAGAAGTTTAGCAAAAGCTCTTTGACTAAGGCCATATTGTTCTCTGATTCTCTTTATCTCTTCAGGAAACAAAAGTTTATGCTTTTTTCGATATTTATTATAAGCTGCTAAAAGTGTGTTATTATCTAATTCTTCACAAAAAAACTCTTCACCACAATCAGCACAAACAAGAACTTGTGCATCCACTTCAATTTCTTCACCGCAAACAATATAAGATTCTTTTTGAGTTATTATATTTGTCTCTACTTCTCTTTTACATTCTTCACAATACTTTTTCATAAAAATCACCACCTAAAATCTATGCAAAATCATCTTTATGAAATCCAATACATTTGAGAACTTCTTCCCCATTTTCTTCGGATATTTTAACCTTTATATAGAAAGAAATACCATCAATCTTCTTTTTAAATTCCCATATATCACCCGGCCTAACAGAATCAAAATCCTTTTTAGGCCCTTTATAATAATCACCGACAACCAAACCAAAAATTTCATTTTTGGCATCTAATACAGTAAGTCCGTATTGTGCTAAAGCTTGCATATTTTTTCTCCTGGGCACAAAGTCGTATTTCCCTGCAGAAATCAATTTTTTCATTTTTTCAAGAAAAATAAAAACATCTGTCACATTAGCATAATTACTCACTTATTCACCTCCATATTATACACACTTTTAATCAAATGTCAACAAAATGCGGTCTTGTGACCGCATTTTGTTTTTTTACTCATTGTCTTTTACTTCGGTTTATTGCTATGTGCAGACAAATTATTTTATATATTTTTTATTCAGTTTTCACTACAATCTCATTCACAGATGATATAAATCTTATATTCCGCAAATACTCCGCTCCAAGCGTCTTTCTAAGTCCTTCTTCGTTGCCTTTAGGCACAATGCACTTCTTAAATCCCATACGGAATGCTTCTGTCACTCTCTTTTCGGCTTGGCTCACACTTCTGATTTCTCCGGTAAGACCAATTTCACCGAAAATAACAGTATCTTGAGGAAACACAATATTTCTGTACGATGACATAATCGCAGCGGCCACAGCAGCATCTGCCGCAGGCTCATAAATACGCATACCGCCAACAACATTAACGTACGCATCACAGTCACACATCTTGTATCCCGCTCTTTTCTCAAGCACAGCCACAAGAAGCGACACCCTGTTATAGTCAAGTCCTGTAGCCATTCTGCGAGGGTTTGCAAGTGTTGTGTTAGAAACAAGTGCCTGTACTTCAAGAAGCATTGGACGAGTACCTTCCAATGTACACACAACTGCAGTACCTGCCGCATTTTCCGGACGACCCTCAAGCATAACGGCAGAAGGATTTTTAACCTCAATCAAGCCATCCTCACGCATTTCAAAAACGCCAATTTCATTAGTAGAACCAAATCTGTTTTTAACGCACCTTAATATCCTGTATGCCTGATGACGCTCTCCTTCAAAATACAAAACGGTATCCACCATATGCTCTAACACACGTGGCCCTGCAATACCGCCGTCTTTAGTAACGTGACCGATTATAAAAACAGAAATATTCATTCCCTTCGCGATTCTCATAAGTCTGCCCGTAATTTCTCTGACCTGGCTGACACTGCCCGGCGCAGAAGCAATCTCATCATCATAAACCGTCTGCACAGAGTCAATTACAATATAATCAGGCTTTATTCTTTCTATTTCACTTTCAATGTTGCTTATAAGAGTTTCAGCATAAATATAAAGATTTTCAGCATCAATATGAAGCCTGTCTGCTCTCATTTTAATCTGTTGAGCCGACTCCTCCCCGGACACATACAGCACATTTTTGCGTTTCGCCATGTTTCCTGAAAGCATGAGCATCATTGTTGATTTACCGATTCCCGGGTCACCGGAGGCCAATATAAGCGACCCCTTCACAATGCCGCCGCCCAGCACTCTGTCAAGCTCACCGATTCCCGTTTCTTCACGCTCCGTAACGTCAGCGGTTATTTCCCTCACAGTCGAAGCCTTCGTCTGCACGTGCACCCCCTGAAAACCGAAAGAATTCCCTCCCGAGCTTTTTTTCTCAGGTTTTATTTTTTCTTCTACGAAAGTATTCCAGCTCTGGCAGCCCGGACATTTGCCGAGCCATCCGCTGGATTCGTAGCCACATTCCGTACAAAAGAAAACAGACTTACTCTTCGCCATTGATTGCCACCACCTCGCCGTTTTTAACGGTAATAATGATATTTTTGCTGTTTGTTTCAAGCATCACGGTAGATACCTTGTCCTCTATTTCGTTCTGTAAAAGCCTCTTCACAGGGCGCGCACCGTATTGCGGTATATAGCCCTTTTCAGCCAGCAACTCAGTAACGCAGTCTTCGATTTTTAACATCATGCCATTCTGCGCCGCTCTTTTCTCCACTTGTTTTACCAAAATGCCGGCAATCTCGCGTATTTCTTCTTTTGTGAGCTGCTTGAACACGAGTATATCGTCGATTCTGTTGAGGAACTCCGGTTTGAATGTTTTCTTAAGTTCCTCATTCACGTTATTTTTCATTATCTCGTACTTTTCGCTTTCGGAATGCTGCGTGAAGCCAAGAGTTTTTGGTTCGGAAATATTACGCGCACCCACGTTTGAAGTCATTATAATTACAGAGTTTTTGAAATCAAGCTTTCTGCCCTTAGAGTCTGTTACCTGACCCTCATCAAGAATTTGCAACAATATGTTGAAAATATCGTGGTGTGCCTTTTCAATCTCGTCAAAAAGTACAACAGAATACGGTTGATTTCTTATTTTTTTTGAAAGCAGCGGTTCATCTGTAAATCCTACGTAGCCCGGAGGCGAGCCAATGAGTTTTGACACACTTGCAGGCTCCATAAACTCCGACATATCGAATTTTATCAAAGCAGATTCATCACCGAAAAGCGCCTCAGCAAGCGCCTTGCTCACCTCAGTTTTACCTACACCCGTAGGGCCCAAAAAAATGAATGAGCCAACAGGTCTGTTAGGATCTTTAAGTCCTGTTCTTCCTCTGCGGATTGCTTTTGCAACGGCAGTCACGGCTTCTTCTTGTCCCACAACTCTTTCATGCATTATCTGCTCAATGTTCAAAAGACGTCTGCTCTCATCAACGTCAAGCTTTGTGAGCGGTATTCCCGTCCATTCAGACACTATCGCGGCAATATCTTTTTCTTCTATTAAAGGCTTATCCAAAACAGGTTCCTTCTTGTTTTTCACCTCGTCTGCTTTTACTTTCTTTGCGGTAAGTGCTCTTTCTTCTTTGTAAAGTGCCGCAGCGTCCTCAAATCTGCACTCCATAACGGCGCTGTCAAGCTTCTTTCTCAGTTGTTTAAGCTTGTCTTCTATACTGTCTGCGTTCACCTTTACAGGCGGCATTTGCTGCAAGCTTTTAAACGAGCCTGCCTCATCAATAATGTCAATCGCCTTATCAGGTAAAAATCTATCGTGTACGTATCTCTTTGATAAGTTTACAGCAGCTTTTATAGCATCTTCGCTTATCAAAACGTTGTGATGCTTTTCATATACGGGTTTAAGTCCCTGAAGTATTTTA
>JAGAQK010000180.1 GCA_017622825.1 Clostridia bacterium
AATCAACAAGCTCTACGCGCTTCGCTTGAGATGCTTCAGGTGATGCGCTCGATGCACTTGTCGTGGGCTTAATGGCATCAGCGAGATTTCCGTACTTCTTATAATAAATCTTGACAGTCAAGTCATCATTTCTCTCCATGCCTGCCCTAGGGTCAACTGTAGCAGACGGAGACGTACTCGCTGTTGCTTTCGCTGTTGGCGAAGGTGTCTTTGTTACGCCCGGTGTAGCCGTAATTTTCTTTAGAGGAAACAGCTCCATCACAAGCCCTTCTTCATCAAGCAAAAAGCCGTAAGGATCCGTATTAATGTCCCAATCTTGCGGATAATATATTCTGAAGAAATATCTGGAAGCATTATACATATCGTCATACGGTTTGTATTCTTCTGCTCTTCTTTCCTCTTCAATCTTGAAATAACTTATAAAGGATACTATAAATACTACTACCATAACAGCAGCAATACATAAAATAATTTTATTCTTTTTTTGTGTCCATAAATTCAGTTTTTCAAACATAATAATTCTCCACAAAATTTGTTTAATACTGCAGTTTCCACTTTAAGTATAACTTAGCACGATTTTTTACAAAAATCAAATTCTTGTTGAAACAAATTACATTTTTTCAACAACACGTACTCCGATGAGATACAATGCCGTCTTAATACATACGCAAGCAGCCTCTGTAAGCTTCAACCTGGCATCTCTCAAGTCAGGCTCTGATTTCATAATATTGCACGTATTGTAGAATTTATTAAACAACTGTGCAAGATCGGTAACGTAACGTGTAACACAACATGGCTCGTTCTTGTTTGCAGCATCCTTTACAGCATCTCCTAACGAATTTATAAGCTTAACAAGCTCAAATTCATCATTGCCTTCAAGAAGCGACAAATCTGCATTTGAATAATCTATTCCCATTTCGACTGCTTTTCTTAAAACGCTCTTACCTCTCGCGTAAGCATATTGTACGTAAGGGCCGGACTCACCTTCAAAATCAAGAATGTCTTTCCACGTGAACACAATATCCTTCTCTCTGCCGTTTTTAAGGAAAGAATACAATATAGCACCCACGCCGATTTTCTCGGCAACTTCATCAATATCATCAATATTCTTGCTTGTCGAGCTGTTTGCAATTACATCCTTAGTTTTCTCTATCGATTCACGAAGTACATCCTCCAAGAAAACAACGTCACCGTGTCTTGTAGAAAGCACTTTATCAGGGAAACGCACGTAGCCAAAGCCAACGTGTACGCAGTCTTTTGACCACTCATATCCCATTTTACCCAACACGGAGAAAATCTGCTTAAAATGCAATGCTTGTGGCGTACCAACAACGTAAATATTCTTGTCAAAGTCATACGTTCTCTTTCGGTAAATTGCAGCCGCTAAGTCACGCGTTGCATAAATAGTCGTACCGTCAGATTTAAGTATGATGCAAGGCGGCACGTTTTCGTCTTCGAAACGCACTACCTGCGCGCCGTCACTTTCTTCAAGAAGATTTTTTTCTTTCAAAAGCTCCACAACCTCCGGCATTTTGTCTGAGTAGAAGCTCTCTCCTGCATAAGAGTCAAAAGAAATATCAAGAAGCTTATACGTCTTGTTAAATTCTTTCAGGCTGGCATCGACGAAGAATTTCCAAAGGTTTGTTATCTCCTCATCACCATCTTCAAGCAGCTTAAAGTATGCTCTCGCCTCATCTTCAAGCTCCGGATGCGCTTCTGCTTCTGTGTGGAATTTTACATAAATCTTAAGCAGCTCATTTATAGGATCTGCCTCAATTGCAGCAGCATCTCCCCATCTCTTATATGCACTTATGAGCTTACCGAACTGCGTTCCCCAATCTCCGAGATGGTTGATTTTCACAGTATCGTATCCCAAGAAACCATAAATTCTCTCGAGCGAGCTTCCCAATGCAGTCGTTACAAGATGTCCTATATGAAAAGGCTTTGCGATATTTGGCGAAGAAAACTCCACGAGCACCTTTTTGCCTGAGCCTTCATCGGATTTACCGTAATTATCTCCCTTTTCAAGCACCTCTGTTACAACTTCTTTTGCCAAAGCGCCTCTTTTCAAATAGAAGTTAAGATATCCGCCTACAGCCGCTGCCTTTTCAAAAAGTTCGCTGTTTTCAACTGCAGTGCTGACTTTCTCGCACAGCTCTGCCGCAATTGCAGGTGGTGCTTTTCTGAATGCTTTTGCAAGCGTAAAGCACGGAAATGCCGCGTCGCCCATTTCAGGGTTTGGCGGCACTGCCATAAGGCGTTCTGCCTGTTCTGCTGTAAGCTGCTCACTATCTGTAACGGAAGCTATTATCTCCGCCGCTGCTTTTTTATAATTCATTTGAATTTCTCCTCTTTTTTATACAACAATGTTAACAATTCTGCCGGGAACCGCAATAATCTTGCGCACCGGTTTGCCACCTATAAGAGCCTGTACGTCAGCATTATCAAGAGCAAACTTTTCTGTCTCCTCTTTGCCGTACTCAGAAGGCACCATAAGCTTCATTTTTACTTTGCCGCAAATTTGTATCGCAACCTCAACCTCTGCTTTTGCCATTGCCTTCTCGTCATAAGTAGGCCACTCAGATTTATAAATAGGCTTATCGGAAATTTTTTGCAATTGCCAAATTTCTTCTGTAATATGAGGTGCCGCAGGATTCAAAAGGAGCAACAGTGCGCGAAGTTCGTCTTTCGTAATCTTGCCGTAAGCATAAATATCATTTACAAGAGACATCATTGCTGCAATGGCTGTATTGAATTTCATTTTCTCATAATCTTCGGTTACTTTCTTGATTGTGGTATGAACAGCCGGTTTAAGCTCATCTGACATACCTTCTTCATCTGTCAAAATATCCTGAAGTTTCCACACTCTGTCCAAGAATCTGTAACAACCTCTTGCGCCCTGTGTCGACCACGGAATAGCCTGGTCAAATGCACCCATGAACATTTCGTATACACGGAATGCATCTGCGCCGATTTCAGCAACAATATCGTCGGGATTTATAACGTTTCCTCTTGATTTTGACATTTTCTCGCCATTCTCACCGAGAATCATACCATGTGACGTTCTCTTAATATACGGCTCGGGGCAAGAAATCACACCTGCATCATAAAGGAATTTATGCCAAAATCTTGAATAAAGAAGGTGAAGCGTTGTGTGCTCCATACCACCATTGTACCAATCAACAGGCATCCAGTAATCCATAGCTTCCTTTGAAATCATTTCTTCTGAGTTTTGAGGATCACAATATCTTATGAAATACCACGAAGATCCGGCCCATTGAGGCATTGTGTCAGTTTCTCTCTTTGCAGGTGCACCGCACTTGGGGCAAGTCGTATTTACCCACTCAGGCACGTTTACGAGAGGCGACTCTCCGCTGTCAGTTTGCACATAATTCTCTATATCAGGAAGCTTCACAGGGAGATCCTTCTCCGGAACAGGCACCCATCCGCAATGCTCACAGTATACGAGCGGAATAGGCTCACCCCAATATCTCTGTCTGCTGAAAACCCAGTCACGAAGCTTGTAATTAACTTTGCGGTGTCCGTAGCCTTTTTCTGTCAACCAATCAATTATTGTTTTCTTTGCTTCTGCTACAGAAAGTCCGTTAAGGAACTCTGAATTTGTCATTATACCGCTTTCTATATCTGTATATGCAGCATTTTGAACGTCTCCGCCTTCAACAACTTCTATTATCGGAAGTCCGAATTTCTTTGCAAAAGCCCAATCTCGCTCGTCATGAGCAGGTACTGCCATGATAGCACCGGTGCCGTATGAAATAAGTACGTAATCCGATATCCATACGGGTATTTCTTTGCCGTTTACGGGGTTTATTGCCATAATACCCTTAAGCGGCACGCCTGTTTTATCTTTTGCCATTTCTGTACGCTCAAAGTCCGATTTTTTTGCCGCCTCTGCCTTATACGCAAGTACTTCACTGTAATTTTCTATCTTATCCTGAAGCTTCTCTACAATAGGATGCTCAGGTGACACAACCATATACGTTGCGCCGAAAAGCGTGTCGGGTCTCGTTGTGTATACGGTCAAAATGCCGCCGTCTATATCTGCTGCTGCGGGAACCTTAAAATCAACCTCTGCGCCTTCGCTTCTGCCAATCCAATTGCGTTGCTGAGTTTTTACTTTTTCTATAAAATCAACATCATCAAGTCCGTCAAGAAGTTTTTGTGCGTAGTCAGTTATTTTAAGCATCCACTGTGATTTAACTTTTCTTACAACTTCTCCGCCACAACGCTCGCAAACGCCATTTACAACTTCTTCGTTTGCAAGACCTACTTTACACTCTGTACACCAGTTAATCGGTATTTCTGCCTTGTACGCCAAGCCTTTCTCAAACAATTTAAGGAATATCCACTGTGTCCACTTATAATAAGCGGGGTCAGTTGTGTTTATCTCCTTTGACCAGTCAAAAGAGAAACCTATTTTTTTGAGCTGCTCCTTAAAGTGTGCTACGTTCTTCTCCGTAACCGTTGCAGGGTGAACCTTATTTTTTATGGCAAAATTCTCTGCCGGAAGTCCAAAAGCATCCCAACCTATCGGGAAAATAACGTTATATCCTTCAAGTCTTCTCTTTCTTGCTATTATATCCATAGCGGTATTTGAGCGCGGATGTCCTACGTGAAGTCCGTTTCCTGACGGATATGGGAACTCAATTAACCCATAAAATTTCTTTTTGCTTTTATCAATTACAGCTTCAAAAGCCTTATCTTCTTCCCATATGCGTTGCCACTTAGCCTCTATCTCAGCCGGTCTGTATTCGTACATTTTCTCTTTCATTATAAGCATCTCCTCAAATAAATCTATTTATAAATCAATCTCATTCTTCTCTGTCCATTAAACTCACATACGGTTGTTTGCCGCCAACGTTTTTGTACGCAGGACGTATTATTCTGTTACTTACCGCAAGTTCTTCCAAACGGTGTGCACTCCATCCTGCTATTCTTGAAATAGCAAAAATAGGTGTATACAGTTCTTTCGGGATATTAAGCATAGTATAAACCAATCCTGAATAGAAATCCACATTTGCACACATAACTTTTGATATTTTCTTATATTCCTCAAAAGCAATCGGAGCAAGCTCTTCTATTGTATTATAAAATTCAAATTCTTCTATCCACTCCTGACCCATTGAGTGTGCCAACTCTTCTGCTTTTCTTTTAAGAAGTCTTGCTCTGGGGTCTGACTTTGTATATACGGCATGACCTATACCATAAATAAGACCCGATTTGTCATAAGCTTCTTTATTGAGTATCTTAATAAGATAATCTTTTATCTGACCTCTGTCTTTTTTATCCGATATATGTTCTTTTATATCCTTAATCATTTCCATTACACGATGGTTTGCTCCTCCGTGTTTTGGTCCTTTCAATGCTCCTATGGCTGCAGCCATAGCAGAATACGTGTCCGTACCGGTAGATGTTACAACGTGAACA
>JAGAQK010000020.1 GCA_017622825.1 Clostridia bacterium
AGCTTTTATTTTTTCTTTATCTCCGCTCAAAATGCCGGATGCAAGATGTGTTGCCGACGAAAATCCCGTTGCATATTTATACACATAATATGAATTATAAAAATGCGGAATTCTCGCCCATTCCATTGCTATCTCGTCGTCTATCTTGACAACTTTCTTAAAATACTGATGTTGAAGCTTCATATAAGTTTCTGACAGCAACTCACTTGTAAGAACCTCACCCTTTTCGTACATCCTGTGCGCCTTCTTTTCAAACTCTGCAAACATCGTCTGCCTATAAACTGTTGTCCTGAATTCTTCCAAATAGTGGTTTATCAAGAACGCCCTTTCGGTATCATCCTTGCTGTTTTTGAGCATGTATTCCATAAGCAAATTCTCGTTTACCGTAGATGCCACTTCTGCTACGAAAATCTTATAGCTTGCATATTGTTTCGGCTGTGTTGTATTGCTGTAATATGAATGCATGGCATGTCCTAATTCATGCGCAAGTGTGAACACGTCATTAATCGTTCCTTGCCAATTAAGCAACACATATGGATGGCTGTCATAACATCCCCATGAATATGCGCCCGTGCGCTTTCCTTTATTCTCACAAACGTCAATCCAACCGTCTGTAAACGCAGTTTTCAAAACTCTTGCATAATCCTCTCCCAACGGTTTCAAAGCTTCTGTTACAATTTCTTTTGCTTCTTCAAAAGAATAAATTTTCTCCGGAATTTTTACAAGCGGCACGTACAAATCGTACATATGAACCTTCATAACGCCTAGTAATTTCTGTCTTATCTGCAAATATCTTGTGAGCAGTGCGATATGGTCGTGCACCGATTTTATCAATCCGTTGTAAACCTTTGACGGTATATTATCCTCATAAAGTGCCGCGAGAAAACTTGATTTATATTTGCGAACTCTTGAGTAAAACGCATCTGCTTTCACACTGCCCGCATACGTTGCTGCGAGCATATTCTGATGTTTCTCGTATGCTTCATACATTGAGCGAAAAGCCCTTCTCCTTAAATTCCTGTCCTGCGACTCCAAAAATTTAACGTATCTTCCAATCGTAAGCTCTGTTTTATTGCCGTTTTCATCAATAAACGGTTCAAATTGTATATCCGCATTGTTGAACATCATAAACACGTCTTGTCCTACAGAAGTCGCTTCTCCCGACATTGCAAGTATTTTTTCCTCTGCCGGGCTCAAGACATGCGCTTTTTTTCTCATAATTTCCTCAATTACAAACGCATATTCTTTCAATCCCGTTGTTCTTTTCATCATTGCAGCAAGGCGATTATCCTCCAGTTGCAGCAATTCAGGTTCAAAAAAGGACACACTCTCAGAGAATCTCGTTATAATATAATCTGCCTTTCCTGCTATTTCTTGAGATTTTGCGTTCGTGCTGTCCTCGTCACGCTTCATATGGGCATAAACATATAGTTTCATTATGTCGCTGCTTAACTCATACATAGCTTTCATGCATTCATAGAGACTTTTTCCTGTTTTGGTGAATCTACCGCGGTATTCTGACATTGAAGCAATTTTTGCTTCTGCCTTTTCAAACGCAATCTGCCAATCCTCTCTTGTTTGGAATATATCTTCCAGTCTCCATTTATATTTATTATCGATTTGATCTCTTGTTTTTGTTTCTTTCATTTTTGTCCCCCTGTGAGTCAAATTTCCAATGCTTTTTCTGCACTTATTACGGTATGCTTCAACAACACAGATGTTGTTACAGCTCCTACTCCACCCGGCACCGGCGTAATTGCAGATGCATAATCAATTGCCTGCTCAAAGTCGATGTCGCCGCATAGCTTTCCGTCCAAAAAGTTTATGCCGACGTCAATCAAAATCTGTCCGTTTGAAAGGTAGTCCTCGCCTATCATTTTCGCTTTTCCCGCCGACGCGACAATTACATCTGCGTTGCGACACTCCTCGCATAAGTCGTTAGTTTTTGTGTGGCACACCGTTACGGTCGCGTTTTTTTGTATGAGCATCACTGCCAGCGGCATTCCTACCACGGAACTTCTGCCCACTATAGCTACTTTCTTGCCCGTTACATCAACTCCATAATAATCCAGTACTTCAATTACTGCGGTCGGCGTGCATGGTGCATACGACTGGATTTTTCCTGTTTTTGATGCCATCAGTCCTCCAAGACCTGCATACGACATGCCGTCAACATCTTTTTCCATTGAAATAAGCTGTTTTATTCTTGCCTCATTCATGTGTTTTGGCAATGGTCTAAATAGCAATATTCCATGTATACTTTTATCTTCGTTTACTTTATTTATAACGTTTTCCAATTCTTCCTGCGTTGCATCCTCCTGCAAAATAAATCTCTTGATTGCTGCCCCTGCGCCTGCAAATCTCTTTTCCGCGCCTCTTTCGTAAGATTCATCATCAGGTCTTGCACCGACTCTTATTATCGCCAATGTAGGTACTATACCCTTTTCCTTCAAAATTGCAATTTTTTCTTTACATTCTTCAGTAATCGCTGCCGCTACCGGCGAGCCTTTAAATTCCGTCATATACTGCCTCCCTACCTAATTACACCTTAAATTTTCTTCAACTTTCTTATATACAGCGTCGCATCTTTGGATGTATTCTTCGCATATTTCCTGAGCTCTTAAATCTGTCTGCTTGGCAAATTCTCTGTTTTTCATAAGCTTTGTGTTTATATAAACGTTTAACACGCCGCCTTGTATTGCTGCTTTGCACGCAGTTGCCGCCACGCCTACATCGCTTAATGCTATCCTTGATCCTTTTACTGCCAATTCTTCCAAAATCGGTACAATCAGGCTTGCTGCTTCCAATATCTCCATAGGTGCGCTACATGCGAGCGCCAGAGCTTCTTCAAGTATCTTTTCTCTTTGAGGGTCGTCCTTAGGTATACCATATGCCTTCGACAATGGTTCAAATACTTCTGCATCTTTTTCCACTAATCGTTGCATTTTTTTCATTATTGCTCCAGTTTCTGTCAGGATTCTTTCTATATCTTCCTGGTATTCTGCATATTTTTTCTTTCCCGTCGTCAAATTCGCCACCATAGAGCAAAGGGCTGCACTTATGCCTCCGACAAGCGCCGCTGCACCGCCGCCACCCGGCACAGGTGCAGCGCTGCTCAATTTTTCCAAAAACTCATTTATTGTCAGCTCATTCATTTTTCTTCTCCGTAGTCAAAATTTTCCTCTTATATAACGCAGGTAATATTATCACAAAACGCATATAATCACAATAATAATCCCTCTTTTTTTGAAAAAAAGTTTTCTAATACGGCGTGAGGAATTGCCCCGTTGCCTTCACGTACCCGCAACTAATTCTCTGCAGTAATTTTCGTAGTTTTTTGTATTCTAAATGTGTCTGTGTTTTCCCAAAATCATCCGGATAATCCGTCATGTCAATAAATACCAGCGGTATGCTGTATTTTTCTGCCAATTTTCTTTTTTCTTCTAACCTTTTATCGTATTTCTCGTTTCCTCGTTTACCTGTTATCTCTACAAAAACCCTTTGCATTTCAATCGTTACTTTTTGTATACGATTTCCTCGCAAACTCGCGGCGATGCGGTTGCTTTCCGTATTTAAAGCAGGCGTCCTGCAAGCACGCAGAATGCTAAAATCCGCGCGCAAATTTGTGCCGGGATAAAACGGCTCCAAAGTGTAGCTCGCCCCGATTTCGCGAATGCATTTTGCCGTAATCATCTCGTTTTTTGACCTGAATTGCCGACCTTCTTCGTCTAATATCGTGTTGCTGAAATTATGTTTTTGCAGCATGTCCTCCGAATCCGTCAGCACGCAATACTCTATCCCCAAAAACTTTTGGAGTTGCCCCATAATCACGAGCTTTTCGTCCGACGCAAGCAGCTCTGCGTACGCGTTGTCTATTTCTTCCTGTAAACTGAATTTTTGCACATTCTTCGACAGCGGCATACTGTTGAGGCTGTTGCAATAAAGCTTCGCTATCTGTCTGTCGCACTTGATTTGTATCTCATATTCTTTTCTGAGTTCAAGCCTGTCCTGTAAAAAAAGCCTGCAAAGCGGATTCTGCGGGTCGTTTACATCAAGAGAATGAGTCAACCTCGCAGGATACGGATAGTTCTTGCTCACTAAATATTTTTGCGAATTTTGCATAATATATGCGTTTGTATTACCGTAAATTCTCTCAAATCCACTTTTATCAATATATCTTTGTGTGGTGTTTGTAAACGTGATGCTGCAATCCTTAGGCAAGCCCTGTTTTTCAAGCATATTAATTTTGAAAGTACAAACAGCGATATTTTTTACCGCCTGCTTCATTTTCTGCAGCTTGTCATAGAAAAAATCCTCGTTGACACCACCATATTTGCTATACAAATCTTTACTTATCTCATCCGGAAACTGCTTCGTCTTGGCTGCTTTTGTCACCTTAATCATAGAATCACTTTCCTTTATTAGAATAGTTTTGCTATTATACCACACGTCCCTCCGCTTGTCACTACTTAATTCAGCTTTTTTTGATAAAATAAATATTTTCTTTTTGAATTTTATACGAATTTCGACAAAATCTGACATTTTTGGCAACATTTGCCAAATTTGCCAAACTTTTCCTACGCTACACTTGCGGCAACAAACCCTTTCCGTATAAAAACGTTCACCCGTCCGCTAACCTATGCCTGCGCACGCCCACACCCTCCCGCGTTTTGCGTAAAACCAGACATATATACGCAAAATCAAGTCGTCAGCAAGTATTCAGCGTTCAACCTGTTCTTTCCCTAAGAAAAAACACACATGCAAAAAGGTTTTGCGTAAAAGAACACAATTCTACGCAAAACCGTATAATATAACAAACGTGATTTTTAAACGGGGTTAAAAATGAAAATTGTTGTCATCAAACCGCCAAAACCCATAAGTTGCCTGCTAAGGACAGCTTTCGGCATGAAAAAAACAGAATAATTCACACAAAAATGAGAGGATGCGTCAATTCTGAGGCGCCCACACGACTTTTTGCGTTTTTAAAGGCCAATGAATACAAATCCGCGGCGTTGTTATCTACACGCAAAAATTCAGCAGCAGTTTTTGCGTAAGCATCGTATTCGTTTACGCAAAACTCGCCTGATGCCATACCTGACAATGCGCTCGAAGGCTTACAAGTTAACTTCTCAGGCAGCGCTCTCAACATCGCGCCACCATCCTGCTCAAGGCTCCTCATAAATTTCGCTTTTGATGTTATAACGGGCACTTTTGCGCTACAATCGAGCATATCTTTAAGCCGGCCGCAGCTGCGACGCATTCCCAGAACCCGTATGTACGGCACAGGTTCGCTCAACATTTTGCGTTTTACACCTAGCATTGACGCAAAAACAATTCGTCTTATCCGCGACGATGTGTACCTTTTTGAAGTGCATCGGCTCACAAGCTCCTCATAAGAGGCACTTTCACAGGCTGCTGAGTAAATTTTGTACTCCAGCCCCTCGCTCACAAAGGGCTTGTCGCGCAAACCCTCCACTCTAAGCCGGCGCAAGTCGGCTAATATTATATTATTGAAGCTTTTTGCGTTCACCGGTCCTCTACCGGCCTCGATTTCGCGCTGTAAAATCTCAAACGCCTCCGCCGGCATGCATTTTTCAGCCTCGTCTATCTTCCCGTCCGCCAAAAATCGCCTTATGGACATCGCACTTCCATACCCCACATGCCCCTCTCCCACACGTTTGACCGGCACGACCTCCATTTTTGCGTCCAGCCTACGCATAGCACGCAAATATTCCGTAGCCAAAATGTCGTTCGGCATTGTTACTACGGAATTCCTACTGGCAGCCGCAAATGACGCTCCCTTATCAAGTGACTTGCGGTCGACACTCGGCCCAAGAAGCGTTAATTCGGCAATTTTCGACAGTTTTCGGACGCCAGCATTGTCCCAAAAGGATTCGCTTCCAAACGAAATGTGCGTGACAATCCCCGTTTTTTGCAGAATATCAACTGCGCCTGACGCAAAATACTCGGCAGATGAAAGTGCGTACGCGGTTGGAAGCTCCAAAACCATATCTGCGCCGCATTTGAGCGCCATTTCCGTACGTGCCCACTTGTCGAATATAGCAGGCTCACCTCGCTGAACAAAATTTCCGCTCATTACAGCAATCACAAAATCTGCTCCGGAAATTTTGCGTGCTTCATCAATATGATATTTATGTCCGCTGTGGAAAGGGTTGTATTCGCAAATAATGCCGCAAATTTTAGGTTTTTTCATACTGCACCTACCGATAAATCCTCAAAATTCAACAAAAACATTATATACCGATTTTGCGTATAAAGAAAGTGTTTTACGCAAAAACGATTAAATATAGGATAGATGGAGGCTGATTGAGAGTATAAAAAATCGGGGCAAGACTTTTGCAGTCTGCCCCGGTTTAAAATCAATTATAGGATTTTAGATTAGTTCAATTCAGCGAAGTACTTAATTGTTCTAACCATCTGGCTTGTATAAGAATTCTCGTTGTCATACCATGAAACAACCTGTACTTGATATGTGTCATCAGCGATTTTAGAAACCATTGTCTGTGTAGCATCAAAGAGTGAACCATATTTGATACCAATGATGTCGCTTGAAACGAGCTCTTCCTCTGTGTAACCAAATGAAGCTGAAGAAGCAGCCTTCATTGCAGCGTTGATGCCTTCTTTAGTAACATCAGCACCCTTAACTACTGCGATAAGGATTGTTGTTGAACCTGTAGGAACAGGAACTCTCTGTGCTGAACCGATGAGCTTTCCGTTGAGTTCGGGAATTACGAGGCCGATAGCCTTAGCAGCACCTGTTGA
>JAGAQK010000181.1 GCA_017622825.1 Clostridia bacterium
GTGATGCAGTTAAAACAATAGAACAGATAAGGAAACTTGAAGATGCAGGCTGTGATATTGTAAGAGTTGCCGTGCCTGATATGCAGGCTGCAGAAGCTATAAAAGATATAAAAAAAGGCATTAAGATACCGCTTGTTACTGATATTCATTTTGATTACAGACTTGCAATTGAGTGCATAAAAAACGGCGCTGATAAAGTACGTATTAACCCCGGAAATATCGGAAGCATTGAGAATACTTCCGCAGTTGTAAAGGTTGCAAAAGAGCATAAAGTACCCATAAGAATAGGTGTAAACGGCGGCTCTCTCGAAAAGTCAATAAAAGAAAAGTACGGTAATGCGCCAAATGCAGATGCAATTGCAGAAAGCGCAATAAATCATATTAAAATACTTGAAGATCTTGATTTTGGAGATATTGCTGTATCTTTAAAATCTTCTGACGTTGCTGTTACATATAAAGCATATCTTAAAATGGCACAACTTCGCAATTATCCATTGCACGTAGGCGTCACAGAAGCAGGAACAATGTTTGGTGGCACCGTAAAGTCTTGCGCAGGCATTGGTGGAATACTTCTTAACGGAATAGGCGACACAATACGTGTATCGCTTTCAGATGACCCTTGTGAAGAAGTAAGAGTAGGAAGAGAACTACTGCATAGTATTGGCTTAGGAGGAAATAGAATGGTAAATTTTGTATCGTGTCCTTCATGCGGCAGGTGCAGAATTGATCTTGTAGGCATTGCGAATGAAGTGGAAACGCGATTAAGAAAACTTGAATATGAAAAGTTTTTTAAAAAACCTATTCATGTTGCAGTTATGGGATGTGCAGTTAATGGCCCCGGAGAAGCCTCGAATGCAGATATAGGTATTGCAGGCGGTAACGGAGAAGCATTATTATTTACACACGGTCAAATTATAAGAAAGATAACGTCAGATGATATTGCCGGAGAATTTATAAATTATGTTAAAGAATACGCTGACAGAGATTAATTTGCGACTTAAAATGTTATATGACATGATACCTGAGTGTACCAAAATAGGAGATGTTGGTACCGACCATGGTTTTTTGCCAATATATGCTGTAGAAAATGACAGGTGTAAGTATGCCATTGCATCCGATTTGCGAGAAGGACCGCTTAAAATTGCAAAAAACAACATAAAAAATTCAGGACTTGAAGATAATATTCAAACAATGCTTTGTCCCGGATTAGAAGGCTATATTGATAAAGATTGTGAAGTCGTTGTTATTGCAGGCATGGGCGGTATCACGTTATGCAGTATTTTAGACGATTGGATTAAACTATGTAAAAGCAAAAATTATTTCCCGGGTAATATTTTATATATTTTACAGCCCAACACACACGAGCATTTAGTGAGACAATTTTTGTGGGACAATGGCTTTGATATTACTTGTGAGAATTCGGTACGAGACGGCGCTCACGTGTATCTGGGACTTAAATGCACGTATGATAATATTCAAAAAAAAGATTATACTCAAGCTGATTGCTATATGGGCAAAATAATGCGTAAAAGAATGAATGATAATGATAAAGTTTATTACGAAAATTTGCTTAAAAAACATAATCATATACTGTCCGGACTTTTGCACAGAAAAGAACCTGATAAAGAAACGACAGAGAGAATTAATCTCAGCAAAATGCTTATTAAAGAATTAAAAGACATTTTGAATTTAAAGGTATGAAAATAATATGAAAGAATTTAAAGTAAAAGACATTGTAAAAATAATGGAAGAAGAAATTGCACCTCCGAGTATAGCCGAGAATTGGGATTTCCCGGGGCTTAAAACAGGCTCGTTGAATAATATTGTAACAAAAGTAATGACTTGCTTGGACGTGACTGTTTCCGTAGTAGAAGAAGCTGTAGAAAAGGGCTGTGATATGATAATATCGCACCATCCTTTTATATTCGGCAGCATAAATGACGTGACACAAGACTCATATCCTGCCGTTTGTATGGCAGTGAAAGCCGGCATAACGGTGTTTTCGGCGCACACCAACCTTGATTATGCGCCCGGAGGAATTAACGATACTTTGGCGCGTGCAGTAGGCATTGAAAATATTATAAGAGATGTTGACGGCAAGCATACGTACGGAATGCTTGAAAAACCCACTACTGTAGAAGAATTTGCCAAAAGTGTTAAAGAAAAATTAAACGTCCCCAACGTTAAAATCGTATTGCCGCAAGGAAGAAATATGGATGATATAATTTCTAAAGTCGGTGTGTCGTGCGGCGCTTTTGATTCAAAAACGTATTGGTTTGAACCGTGTGGCATTGAAGTGCTTGTTACGGGAGAATTAAAACATTTCGACTGCATTGTTCTATCAAAGATGCCGATAATTACTATAGGTGCAGGTCATTATTTTACTGAATACCCGGGTGTAAAAAGGCTTGCAGAGCGTCTGGGCGAATACGGTATAGATTGCATAGCGTCAGAAAGGGATATTAATTTATTTAAAGTTTTTTAAAATAATTTTCAGTAAACTTTTTTTCGCCATTCTTCGTCGAATACAAAATGTATTATCAGCTTGTTGAAAATTAACCTACAAAAGATAAAACAAGCAGGTGAAGGAATGGGAGTAATTAACAAAAAAAGTGTAATATATTCGATTTATATTTTTCTGGCTTCAAGAGCAAGTGTTGCAGGAATTGCTCCTTTTGGACCTGCGGCATTTGCAATCAGCCTGATGTCATATGATATGAGTTACGGTCTTATTAACGTGCTTTTATATGCATTGTCATGCGTAGTAGGCGCTTTAAGCACAGGAGTATGGCAACAAACAGCTCTCTCGATTGTAACAGTTATTCTTTTTACAACAGGATACTATTTTCTTAAAACGTCGCTTCAAAACGACTATCCTTTCGTACTAAAATGTTCAATGACTTTAGTGCTTTCTATAACCGCACCTATGATTATAATACTTGCGGCAACGAATTCAACAATAATGGATATCATAAATTTGACAATTCAAGCAGCAGTTTCTTTTATAATGTTTTTTGTGTATAGGATAACAGAAGCACCGGTTGCAGATTATATAGATAACAATTTAACAAGATACAAATCATCCCAGGAGGAACTTGCGTGCTTTGCAATAACAGCGATTGTAGCATTCCTTGGCTTGCCGGCATTGAATATTTTCGGACTATCAATACGACATATGATAAGTATACTTGTTATCATGATTTTCAGCTTAAAAGGCGGCATCGGTACAGGTGCAGCAGCAGGGGTAATGATAGGTATAATAACGAACACTACATCTGCGTTGATGATATGTCTTTTCTCTTTTTGTGGCTTTTTGGCCGGTTTGCTTAATAAATTCAAAAAAACAGGTGTTATAATTTCCTTTGTTGTAGGCAATATCATTCTCGCAGCAATGCTTGGTGCAACTAAAGAAATAATACATGCAATGTACGAAACGGGGTTTGCATCTATTGCTTTCGCAATACTTCCGACACGTTTTTATGATTTTATAAAAATACCGGTACTTGAAGAAGCGGCAGTAAACAAAAAACAGAATAATGATGTTAGTGTGTCATCACGATATGATCACGTGGGAAAAGTAAGAAATGCAGCAATGAAAAAGGCACGCTTTTTTTCAGAGACAATGACAGAAATGTCAGAAGAATTCATGGATATTGTAACGTCAGCGGAAGATAAGAAAAAACATGATTCGTGTGTTATGAGAGTATACGATAAAGTGTGCAGTGATTGTAAAATGGAAAGCAGTTGTTGGAAAAAAGATTATAAAAAAAGAGAAAAAGCATTAAGGCAATGTGAGAAAATCATAGAACAATCAGGCGATAAAAACAAAGAAATTATTGAAATACTAAATGAATTTTGTATAAAACCTGATTGTGTAACAGAAGAACTAAGAATCGGAATTGAAATCAGAAGAATAGAAAAGCTCTGTAATGCAAAAATAACAGAGTGTAAAAGTATGGTAGTAAAGCAATTTGGCGAAATGGGTCGAATATCGTCACAAATAGCAGAAGAAATAAAGACAGCAACAAGTTATGATACAGATTTAGAAAGACGAATTATTGAAAATTTAAAAAGAAATGAAATTTATGCATTTGATGTAGTGGCAGTTAATAGTGATTCCGAAGAACAGAAAGTATCACTGTATATTAGAAATAAGATAAAAAAAGAAAAATTAAAGGAAGCAGAAAATATAATATCAAAAGAAACCGGCAGATGTATGAAAGTATACTCTATAACAGAAAAGAGCAAAAAAAGCGGAA
>JAGAQK010000182.1 GCA_017622825.1 Clostridia bacterium
CATAGCAGTATCTTCGGAAGTGCCGGTGGTCATATACTTCTTGATCAAGGCATCCTGTGTAGGATCTGTGGGAATGACAGGTGTGGGAGTCGGCGTGGGCGTGGGAGTAGGCGTGGGGGTAGGTGTCGGCGTCGGTGTCGGCGTCGGTGTCGGTGTTGGTGTCGGAGTATAGCCTGTTACTGTCTTTTTTAAAGAAGGCTTTGGTAATTCAAGGGCATCAATTGTGCCGCAATCAATAACTTTGGCAGTAAAAACAGCCGCTGCACCGGTTTTCATTTTAAATCTGCAAACGTATTTATGAGTTGTCTTAAAAGACATTGTTGCAATCATAATAGTGTGTCCGTTGTCGTTTCGACTTGCACTTGAATCATCAACGGCTGTTATGCTCAAACACTCAACTTTTGAATTATCATAATCTAATTCTAAATGTAACATAGCATCAATATTTGTTTCTACTCTGACCGTGACAGAAAAAGTCTGTCCGACAGGAACCCAAGAGTTTGTATCAATAAACAAATCAACAGTGCCTGCGGCAGAAGCCGGCAAGGGCAGTATCGAAAATGCAACAACTGCAAATAATGATATTACAAAAACTGACAAAATTGATATTTTTTTGACTAAATTCCTCATAATTGCTCGCTCCTTATTATATACCTTGTATTACTTATCTTGTTTGACTGACGTTTTGAAGCTTAATAATGTGCCTTTGGATTGCAATCATATCCATAAGAGAACACTTTTTGTCGTTGTTAGCATCAGAAGCCTCAATGTAAGCACCCTCAAGGTTATCTAACTTTATTAACTGTCTTTGAATGGCAATCATATCCATAAGTGTAATTTTGCCATCAGCATTCACGTCTCCGTAAATAACGATATTATAATATGCAAAAAGCTTATTTCCTTTATAAATCTGAAGTACGTCGCCCGTCACAACAACACCCTCTGCTTTTGATTTTCCTTTTGCATCAATAAGCTGCACATCTCCGTTCGTTACGTCGATATTGTCGAGGAAATCCGACACGTTCGTCTGCGGTTCGACTCCCGTCAAGAACGAACCCAATTTGTAAACGTCGCTTTTTACCACAGGATCAGGTGTTGGCGTTGCCGTAGGTGTCGCCGTTGGAGTAGGGGTGGGAGTTGGCGTTGGCGTTGGTGTTGCCGTAGGTGTTGGTGTTGCCGTTGCCGTTGCCGTCGGAGTCGGTGTCAACGTTGTCGTGGGTTTAACCGTTGCCGTTGCAGTGGGTACGGAAGTCGCTGTAGGCGTAGGGGTCGTCGGTGATGGCACGTCTGCACTCTTTACAATATTCAAAGTATAAGTGCGAAGCTCAAAGCTCGGTGCAAGTACGGAAATCACGTGCTTGGTAGTATTACCCGTCAGTAAAACGTCGCCGGTGCCTATTAAGGTTGCTTTCGCATCACAAGGTGTTGCGTTGATTTTAACTTTTGAAAGTGTGTCAGAAACCTTAACGGTATACTCATACTGTGTGCGGGAAAATTTCGTCTCGAAATTACCATTTTCGACTGTTATCGACGAAAGCCAATTGTTGTTTGTAGCATAACTGTCATCTGAAAAAGGCTCGCACGCAGCAAGTTCAGGCATATTACGATAAACGGGAATCTGGAACGAAAAAGCTCGTCCTTCATAAATGCCGGAGTTTGTATATGCTCTTTTCATTATAGATGCCTCCGATGACGGAGCGTTTACATTTGACATATATTGATGAGAAAAATAACCGTTGTTACCATCTGTAACGTCAAATTTTTGAAGATACAGTGTGTTTTGCTCTCTTTGTATATAACCGCTTCCCAAGAAGTCGGAGCCGCCTAAAATAGCTTTATATGGATTTGACCAAGGTCGCAGGTACGAGCCGGACCCCATTGCGTAAATAGCACCGTTTTCACGTGCCGGTCTGCCACTATGAGCGTAAGCACCAACACTAAAGAAATTATAATACCCCTCATATCCGGGATATGTACCCATAGCCAAAGGCGAGCCCGAACCCACCTCCTGCCTCACTCGCGACGCAAGGAAGAACGGGCTGACATTCGCGTATTTCGCAGCTTCCATAAAAGTATCCACGTAAGAGTACGTATACTTTACCGGAGTATTTGGGTCAAGTGTCGGCTCCGGTGTCGGTGTCGGTGTAGGCGTTGGTGTAGGCGTTGCCGTGGGAGTTGCTGTTTCGGTAGATTCCGAAGCAGTCGCAGATTCCGTAGCTGTCGCTGTCGCCGTAGCTGTCGCTGTCGCCGTAGGTGACGCCGTTTCGTCTACGGAAATTTGGTCGCTCGCCGCAGGTGTAGTAGCAGAATTGTCAATTTTAGGGGAAGGAAGTCCGTACTCAGGATAAAGTTCGTCGGGAAGAGCTTCAAAAGAATATTCCCCTGCAAGAAACGTTCCTTTTAAAATATTATATGTGTCACTTGCGTTGTGAAGCTCAGGTATGTAGGATAGATCTTCAAATTGAAAAACTACCGTATCATTGTAAAGACCATTTCTTGGGTCAAGAAAATACGCAATAATTGTATGTGATGCGTTAACGCAGTTTGTATCTGGGTTTCTCCAGGTATTTGAATCCCAAAGATAAGAGCCTTCTTCCATTGAACGCCACGAGTAGGGCAGACGAAGCTGTACCATGCTTGTGTCAATCTCACACTCGCTCGAAAGCGCGTAGTTCCAGTCCATATCTAAATGCTGTGCGTTGAAAATCCACGTTGGATGCTGTTTATGGAGAATTCTAAGAAGAACTTTATAGCTATCAGGAAAACCTTGCGCGCTCATGAAAACTTCGAATTCGGGGTCTTCGCCGGCAGGCGCAATGTCATTATAAAACGTAAGGTAATCTGAATGGACGAATCCTGTCCTGTACTGGCCTGCAGCTCTTAAATATTTGATTTCGTACCATGAGTCGCCTTTGCTGTCGACCGCAGCACCTGTAACGAGCACCTGGGAATTACGCTGTAATCTATCAAGTAACAAACCGTCAGTACCCGCAGAAAGTCGCACTGCAAGTGACGTTTCGTCAGTGCTGACAAAGGCATAGCCTCTTTTACTGCTGGCGACGAGAGATAAACCCATCATTGATGTAATCAAACACCATATAAAAGGTAATAAGCCTACGAAAAGTACCAGTGTGCGTTTTAGCACAGAACGTCTATCGGGCGTATTTATGTGTTTCTGAGCCTGCTTTGATTCATTAGCTTTTTGTCTTTTGTGAGTAGTTCGTATCATAGTGCAAGTATCCTCATAGTGGTTATCTTGAAAAATATATACAAATTATAATAGATATACAGTGATCGTGTCAATGGAATAATCTGCAAAAAGTAACCGTAAGCATGACGAAAGAAATTTATGCGGAATTTCCGAAAAACAGCATAAATTTTAGCCAAAGAAAACGAAATTTATGTGGGTTTTCCGAAAAACAGCATAAATTTTCTCGTGTGAAGTCTATTTGAAGTCCGGGAAAGGACAGAATTTATGCGGGTTTTTGAAAAAACGGCAAAAATTTTACTCGATGACAAACAGAATTTATGCGGAATTTCTAAAAAAACGCATAAATTCTTTGTACAAAGAATTTGTTTGCAATATAAAAAATATTATGCTACAATTAGTTCACAGATTTTTAAAAAATTGAAAGAGGATGTGACTATCTATGAAAATCAAAAAAGTTTTAGTACTTATTATGGCTATTTGTCTTAGCGTTTCATTGTTCGCTGCTTGTGGTGGCGATGAAGGCGACTCAGAGGCAACAAAATCTCCGGCATCACAGTCTCCTGCATCACAGGCACCTGCAACAGAATCTCCTGCAACAGAAGCACCTGCAACAGAAACACCTACAGTGGCTCCGACAGAAGAACCTACTAAAGAGCCCGTTCCAGAGGATCCTGAGGTTGATGCGAAGCTCTTTAGATTCCATGTAGCAGACAAATATATGTGGGGTACAGAGACATTCATCACATCAGACGATTCAGGCGTAGGCCAGACAGCTTTGGGTACAGCTTGTAACTATTGGTATGAAGACGGCGAAGGTCTTGCAATTGAAGTGCTCTTAGTAGACCCTTACTTTACACTTCCTAATACAGGTGAGAACGGAGAAGAATTCAGCCTTGCAGATTATCCGATTTTCAAGGTAAGACTTAAGAACGAGACTTTGGCTCCCAAGTTTGAAGCATTCATCGGAGCAGGTGCTCACGTAGCACCCGGCGATGAGTTCCAGATTGACATTTCTTCAGAAGATACAGAATATAAGGATTATGTAGTAAATCTCGCAGAAATCAAGGGCCAGGGTTATATAGACGGCAGAACGACGGTAGGCAGCATCAGACTTGATGGTTTGAGCATTTCTGATACAGAGCTTGCAGAAAGTGGCTCAGCAATATTGTATATTGACTACTTCGGATTCTTCAAGACAGTAGAAGATGCTAACGCTTGGAATCCTGCACACGTAGCTCCTGTAGAGGCTCCTGCTACAACTGAGGCTCCCGTTGAAGGCTAAAATTTAACGGCAGTTAAAATTGATTGAGTAAAAGCACGGCAAATGTTCCTATTTTTCTACGGAACGTTTGCCGCTTTTTTTTACTTTGGGCACCAAAAAATTATTTAGTTTTGTATTGACATGTCAGTTGTATTAGTAGTATAATTGAGCGACCGAGAAAAATCGGTAGAGAATTACTAAATTATAGTTTTGGTTTATAGTTTTGAAGATAACATAAAAAGACAGATTTGGTATTCCATCAACTGCTACAGTTGGAGGGAGGGGATTTAGATGTCAGAAGTAAGAATTAAAGAAAACGAATCATTGGACAGTGCTCTTAAAAGATGGAAGAGATCTTGTGCAAAAGCCGGTACACTCGCAGAGGTTCGCAAAAGAGAGCATTACGAGAAGCCCAGTGTAAGAAGAAAGAAAAAATCTGAGGCTGCAAGAAAACGCAAATATTGATAAATATTGATTTTGTGCGCAAGTAAATGATTTTTTATATCGGAAAATTTTCACCCGTTGTACTTAAGTTGTACTTGATTACTCGGGTGATTTTTTTTGAAAAAGAAATAAAAAAAGATGTTGACATTTTATGCATAAAGATGTATAAATATACAGAAATTTGAATATTTTATGCAAAATGTAAAAAAACACAAAAAAGCATACAAAAAATATAACAGGAGGAATTTCAAATGAACAAAAAAGATATTAAAAAAGTAGTACTCGCATATTCAGGCGGATTGGACACATCAATAATCATACCTTGGTTAAAAGAAAACTATAACAACTGCGAAGTTGTAGCAGTATCAGGTGACGTAGGACAAGGTACAGAGCTCGACGGACTTGAAGAAAAAGCAATAAAAACAGGAGCATCAAAGCTTTATATAGAAGACCTCAGAAAAGAATTTGTAGAAGATTATATTTTCCCGACAGTAAAAGCCGGAGCTAAATATGAAGGCGATTACTTGCTCGGTACATCTTTTGCAAGACCTGTAATAGCAAAAAGAATCGTAGAAATAGCAAAAGCAGAAGGCGCTGACGCTATTTGCCATGGATGCACAGGAAAAGGAAATGACCAAGTAAGATTTGAGCTCACAATAAAGGCATTGGCACCTGAGATGCATATAATCGCACCTTGGAGAGAATGGGATATTAAATCAAGAGACGAAGAGATAGAATATGCAGAAGCACATAATATACCTCTTAAAATTAACAGAGAGACAAACTATTCAAAAGACAAGAACCTCTGGCACCTTTCACACGAAGGTTTAGACCTTGAAGATCCTGCTAACGAGCCTATGTATAATAAGGAAGGCTTCCTGGAATTGGGCGTATCACCTGAGCAGGCACCTGATAAACCGACATACGTAAAGATAGACTTTGAAAAAGGTGTGCCGGTAGCAATAGACGGCAAAAAAATGGGCGCAGTAGAAATCGTAGAAACGCTTAACAAATTAGGCGGCGAGAACGGCATAGGACTTGCAGATTTGGTAGAAAACAGACTTGTAGGAATGAAGTCACGTGGCGTATACGAGACACCCGGCGGTACAATCTTATACAGAGCACATCAGGTATTGGAAACAATATGCTTAGACAGAGATACAATGCACTATAAAGAACTCATCGCAGCAAGATTTGCAGAGCTTGTATACTTCGGACAGTGGTTTACACCGTTAAGAGAAGCACTCTCAGCATTTGTAGATAAGACACAAGAGACAGTAACAGGAAGCGTTACACTCAAACTCTACAAAGGAAACATGATAAACGCAGGTGTTACATCACCGTACACACTTTATAGTGAAGAAATCGCAACATTTGACGAAGATCACGTATATGACCAGTTTGATGCACAAGGATTTATCAACCTCTTCGGACTCCCGATTAAAGTAAAAGCAATGATGGAGCAGAAGAGACAAGGAAAATAATACTGTAAAAATTGCAAATAAACCGGTAAAGAGCAAAGGAGTTTCGTAATGGGAAAAATGTGGGAAGGCCGTTTCTCAAAAGCACTTGACCAAACGGCAGACGACTTTAATTCCTCAATATCATTTGACTCAAAGATGTTCCGTCAGGACATAAAAGGTTCGATGGCACATGCAGCAATGTTAGGAGCAAAAGAAATAATTTCCGTGGAGGACGCCAATACAATTATTGGCGCCCTTCAGGGCATTCTTGAGGATATTGAAAAAGGCACTTTGAAAATTGATATGACATGTGAAGATATACATATGTTCGTAGAAGCAGAGCTTACAAATCGAATCGGCGACGTAGGCAAGAGACTTCACACAGCAAGAAGCCGCAATGACCAAGTGGCACTTGATATACGTATGTATTTAAGAGATGAGACGAATAAAGTTATTGAACTTTTGAAAGATACTGTTCAGGCAATAATTGAGCAAGCACAAGAAAATAAGGATGCCATTTTGCCGGGATATACACATCTTCAAAGAGCACAGCCTATTACTTTCGGACATCACCTCATGGCATATGCGATGATGCTTTTAAGAGATATCAGCAGATTAAAAGATGCTCTTAAAAGGATGAATTTTTCTCCGCTTGGCAGTTGTGCGTTGGCAGGCACCACATATAATACGGACAGAAACTTCACAGCACAAAAGTTAGGCTTTGACGGCATTACAGCAAACAGCATAGACGGAGTTTCCGACAGAGATTTCTGCATAGAGCTTGCGAGCGCATTTTCTCTTATAATGATGCACTTGTCCAGATTTTCAGAAGAAATAATTCTCTGGTCATCATGGGAATTCAAATTCATAGAACTTGACGATTCCTTTACAACAGGCTCAAGCATTATGCCTCAAAAGAAAAACTCAGATATGGCAGAGCTTGTAAGAGGAAAAACAGGCAGAGTATACGGAGACCTTATGGCGTTGCTCACAATGCTCAAAGGACTTCCGCTAGCGTATAACAAAGATATGCAAGAAGACAAAGAAGCAATATTTGACAGCGTAGAAACCGTACAAAAATGCCTTGAGGTGTTTGCACCAATGGTAAGAACGTTTACTGTTTGCAGGGACAATATGTATAAAGCAGCACAAAAGGGCTTTATAAATGCGACAGACCTTGCGGATTATATGGTAAAAAAAGGATTGCCATTCAGAACGGCATATAAGACGGTAGGACAAATCGTAGCATATTGCATAGAAAACAATAAAGTACTCGATACGATGTCGTTAGAGGAATATAAAAAATACAGCGATCTTTTTGAAGAAGATTTGTACAATGAGATAAGCCTTGAAACTTGTGTCAGCAAGAGAATTTCCGAAGGCGGCACATCGGTAGAATCAGTAGAAAAACAAATAAAAATTGCATTGGAGAGCTTGAAAAATGACTAAAATATTTATAGACGGCAGAGAAGGCACCACGGGTCTGCGAATATATGACAGACTGGCAAGCCGCGATGACATAGAACTTATAATATTGAAGGAAGAGGATAGAAAAAATCCGGAGAAAAGAAAAGAAGCTATAAACTCCAGTGATATTTCGTTCCTGTGTCTGCCTGATGCGGCTGCAATAGAAGCAGAATCAATGTGCGATAACCCCAATACTGTCATAATAGACACATCAACGGCGCACAGGACAACCGAGGGTTGGGCGTATGGCTTCCCGGAGATAGATGACGAACATATGCAAGCAATAAAAGACAGCAAAAGAATAGCTGTGCCCGGCTGTCACGCAAGCGGTTACGTAGCACTCGTATATCCGCTGGTAAAAGCAGGCGTGCTTGCAAAAGAAGCACTATTGACATGCCATAGCATAACAGGTTACAGCGGCGGCGGTAAAAAAATGATAGCTGAGTACGAAGGCGAAGAAAGAAACGAGCTGCTTGATGCACCGCGCCAGTACGGACTCACACAGCAACATAAGCACCTTAAAGAAATGAAAGCACTTACGGGAATAGCGCCGGTATTCAGTCCTATAGTTTCTGACTTTTACAGCGGAATGGTAATGACAGTGCCGCTTTTCAAGGAGCAGCTTGTGCAGGGCAAAACGGTAGAAGACATTAAAGAAGTATATAAAAACCTGTACACGAGCGATATTGTGAAATACAGCGATAATATAACGGACAATGAAGCAGGTGCGTTCATATCGGGCGCAGGAATGTCCGGCAAAGACAGCATGAAAGTAAGCGTACTCGGCAACGAGGACAGGATAATTTTGGTAGCACAGTATGATAATTTAGGAAAAGGCGCATCGGGCGCGGCACTTCAATGCCTCAACATAAAAATGGGGGCAGACGAGAAGAAAGGACTTGAGTTATGAAATATATAGACGGAGGCGTTTGCGCCGCAAAAGGTTTTAAGGCAAGCGGATTGCACTGCGGCATACGCAAGAACAAAACGAAACGCGACATAGCGCTCATTTTGAGTGAAAAGGTTGGCACGGCAGCAGCGGTATATACTACGAATCTTGTAAAAGGCGCACCGATTTTGGTAGATATGGAACATCTTGCAAACGGTACGGCGCAGGCAGTAATTTGTAACAGTGGCAACGCTAACACGTGCAATGCAGACGGCGTAGAAAAGGCTACGGAAATGTGCAGGCTCACAGCAGAGCAATGCGGCATTTCGCAAAGTGACGTTATTGTAGCTTCGACAGGAGTTATAGGAATGCCGCTTGATGTTACGCCGATTAAAGATTCAATGGGTGAGCTGTATGCACAGCTTTCTGATTCATTGGAAGCAGGTAAACACGCGGCAGAAGCTATTATGACAACTGATACAGTGCTTAAAGAAGTGGCTGTAGAATTTGAAATATCCGGTACTGTATGCAGAATGGGAGGTATTGCAAAAGGCTCAGGAATGATACATCCTAATCTCGCAACAATGCTGATTTTTATAACGTGTGATGCTGTAATTTCAGCAGAAATGTTAAAAAAAGCTCTGTCAGCAGACGTTCAGAAAACGTTTAATATGATAAGCATAGACGGTGACACATCAACAAACGATACAGTAGCAATAATCGCAAACGGTATAGCCGGAAACAAGCCGATAGTGAGCGAGGGCGAAGATTATGATGCTTTTTGTAAAGCGCTGTACATGCTCACGTCAAAGCTCTGCAAAATGATAGCGGCAGACGGAGAAGGTGCAACAAAGCTTTTAGAATGCGTTGTAACGGGCGGTAAAGATGTTAAAACAGC
>JAGAQK010000021.1 GCA_017622825.1 Clostridia bacterium
CAAAGAACAATTTTATTTAAGACCTTATTATCAGCCTTTTCAAAACGCACTTTTATAAATGCGTTTTGAAAAGAATAATAATTTTGAAAGAGGGAGCGCGGAAAGGGAACGCGCTCCCCGCAGTCTAACTACGCAATGTCAATATCAAAATTTGATACAATGCTGCAAATGAGCTTTGCTTCAAGACGAAGCCGCAAATTTTCATCAAGATAGACATACTCATTTCCGTAGTCGTCTTTGAGTGTTCTGGTTGCGAGCTTTGTTATGTAACCACTGAAATACCCAAGCACAAAAGCCAAATCCTCTGTTTTGCCTTCGACTGCACCGTCAATTACATTGCGCGGAATATCCATTAACTGTTTAGCCATCAGTAGCCCTCCTTTTCCAAAAGGTCTCTTAACTGTTTGAGTGAGCTTGCCCGTCTTTTGAAAATGGTTTGCTGAATAGCTCCCAATTCGTCTCCTATCTCTTTGTCGGTAAGACCGGCAAAATAAGAAAGTAAGATAACATCACGCTTTTGCTGGGGTAATTTTCTTATAGCGTCCGCTAACATATTACCCACTACAACAATTTCTTTGTCCAGCACATTGAATATGTGCTCGTCATTGAAATATTTGTCGCAAGCAGACAGTCTGATGATTTCATCATTTGTAAGCTCATTCAGGGATTTCTCTGTTTTTCTTTGTTTTGCAATTTCTCTGTAAAAACTAATCTGCTCATTTTTCAAAACACGCAGACAGAATTTGCAAAACTGTTTCGATATACGTATATCTTGCGAAGTCATTTTTTCACCTCCTTTCCATCAAGAAAGTCGGTGTGTTTTTTCCCTTTCGCATAATGAACGCAAAAGTTACTTAAAAAACAACCTCCGCAAAGAAAAAAATTAAAATAAATTTTGTTAGCCATAGGGCACCTCCGAAAATCAAAAATTATCAAAATGATTTTCAAAGGTGCCGGAGGTGAACGGCATCGGCAAAATATCTTTGCTGCTATAAAAAGAAAACAGCCAAAGCTCACTCTATAAAGAGTAAAAGCATTGGCTGTACGGTATAATTGACCGCCTGCTCCGTCGTCTGATTTTTTCTGACGGTTTGCTCGGTGGTGTTTTCTATGCTCTCTGTACCTGAAATGGTGTGTAACAAATATTATTATCATATAGATAAATCACCTCTACCGCACGGCAATCCGCCGTGCAAGAGCGAATTTACCTATGTGCGTATAGCGAAATTGCCACGCCAATTTTTATTAAATTTTTTTATGATATGAAATGACAATTAAAAAACCTCCAATGATATGAACAAAGACTCGGTATTAGATGTACCTAAACCGAGCCTGTCTATATTCATATATTAACTTGTAATACCTGATTGCTAATAGCCCGGATATAATGTAATTATATTTTATCATTATTTTCAAATATTTTGAAGACAGTAGTAGTATGATTGCCGTAGCATTAGTGGTATTTATTAAAAAAAGTGATTGATTATCCATCAACCACTTTCATTTAAGTTTAGCAATATAATTTTCCAAATCAGTATGCGAGAGTAACAGGATTTTTTCTCTTGCATTGTTCTTTCTGGTAATATATGTAATGTTGCCTGTTTCAAGATAACCGTTTATTTGCATTAAAGGCTCGTAGCCTGCTTCGGTCAAAGCAGAAACAATTTCATCAAATATTTTTGCTGATTCCGATTTTTCCATTTTCACGACCTCAAATCAATTATTTATTTATTTATATTATACACCAAAATTCGCTTTATTTCAAGATTTTACCATAAGAAAGAAAAATACCCTTTGCAGTTCTAAATCGTTGCAAAGGGCTTTGTTTTGGCGTACAAGGCATCAATTTTTCGGGGGGGTAACAGTTACCTTGTTTTTATTCCTCTTAAATATGCCCGATTTTGAGGGCTTTTCAAGTGGTTTATAAAAGCTACATTTGTTACGTCTCCAACACCCAATGTACGGGCAAGTCTCTGATTTAGGATCGAGGTCATAAGTATATTTGCCTGTCTTACATCTTGGGCATATTTGCTTTTTCAAAAACATGTCGTCAGCTCCTTCGTTGTTATCGCTATTGTGCTCATTCTCGTCGGAGCGACCTGCGAGTACACACGCACAGTACATCGCAACTACAATAAATGCCAATATAAGAAGTGCTGTAATTGTTAATAGTATCTTTGCCATTTATTTCTCCTTTGAACTTTGCTGTGAAGACGTCCGGGAGGATATTGATTATCCTCCCAAACGCGTGCTACAATTACTTCCAATCTTCCCACTTATATTCATAACCTTTGTTGTCAAGCCAATAGTTGTGGGTAACAGTTGCTTCCAATACCGTTACATAATACCACTTATCTTCGTAAAGGTCGTTGTAGGGGTTAAAGTCAAGTGATTTTACATAGCTCTCCAGAGGCTTTCTGCCGAGCAGCTTATTTATAACTGTCATAACCTCTGCACGTGTGATATTATTTTCCGGTTTGTATGTCTTATCGGGATAACCCTCAATAAGACCGCTGTTTGTGAGTGCCAATATTTCATCATACGCCCAATGGGTATTGTCAAAATCCGAGAACAGATTTTCAATATCAGCTTTTTCAATTCCTGTAAATCTGAATATAAGTGCTGCAAATTCAGCTCTTGACAGATTTCTTGAAGGCTTAAACTCACCGTCGGGATAACCGTAAACAATTTCCTTGTCTGCCATATATTCAATATCGTGTGCAGACCAACGGCTAACCTCAACATCAGGGAACGCGTCGCCTGTTGCTACAAATGGTTTTTCGTACTGATGATTTGTTATACGATAAAGAATAGATGTAATTTCCTCACGGGTTATATCGCCCTCCGGTTTTACGCTGCCGTCGGGGTAACCGTTAATATAGCCAATATGTGTGGGGTGTTCATTGCCGAAAATATCATTTGTGTATTTTCTTGTTTTGTCAATGGTGCCGCCACCGCCGCCACCTCCACCGCCAACGGTTACGGTTGTTTTTGTGGGAACGGGATATTTGTATTCGCCAATCTCACCATAAACGTAATCAGGGCAGTTTTTGTAGTCAGCTATGCTGCAAGCGGTACATTTTTCTTCGCCGGTTGTTTTTCCGCAAGCACTAAAATATACTGCTTTTACAGTTGTCGTCTGCGTTAATTTTTCCTCCGGCCCAAGTTCCGACATAGTAAAGCTCTTTCTGTCAGCACTGTCGATTGTCGGGTCTGAATTGTTTGTTGTATAGTAAACAATAATAGTCGGGTCGTCCTTGTACTTGTTTACAATATGATACGCAGTATTCTTTTCATATTCTGCCTGTTCGGGTAAATCAGTTACAGGAATATCCAAATGCACAAAGTCTATCGGGTGAGTGAAAACAGTATTATTCTTATCACCGTTTATCCAAGCCGTAATTGTCATATAGTCAATACGCTCAGTAGGAACAAAAGCAGCCTTTTCATCATACATAATTGTATCGGACTTGTATGTTCCGCCGCCGGCTTCCTTTGTTAATGTGTAGGCATATTCGTAGTACACATCTGTTTCAGGAATAAACTGAATACCGGTTGCGTATTCACCTTTGCCGAGCTTATGGGCGCTTATACGGTTTTGACTGAAAGGCCATTTGATAGATATAGCTCCGAGCGCACTTTCGCCCATAACAACATAACTTTGGGAAACTGTTTCGCTATATCTGCCCGTTTCAGTGTTATATGTGTAAGCCATAACAGTCATTGTTTTTTCTATCTTATACGGGTAAATGGCTG
>JAGAQK010000022.1 GCA_017622825.1 Clostridia bacterium
CCATTCTTTTCACTGCAAGCGACTTTAGACCAAAAGCTTTGTATTTATAATTCAAATTATCGTCATAATCATTATATCCGGACTCAGAAACGCCCCACGGTCTGCCTGCCCTAGCATCCATCTGTATTTTAAGCATTTCAAATATTGAATCGTACAAAGCCGAACCATAAGGCGACGGCATAAAAAGCTCCGGCAGTACGTATTCAAACAATGTTCCCGACCAGGACAACAGCACCTTCCCATCTTCGCCATACCTCCTTGCAAGGTGCGAAAAGTGCTCTGCTTCCACATCTCCCTTTGCCATTGCCACATAAGACGTCAATCTCGCCTCAGACATAAGCATATCATAGTATGACTCAGAAAAGCGTCCCTTTGAATAATCATATCCTATATATAAATGATGTCTTTTTTTATCATAAAGCACACCAAAATGCATGTGCAATGCAATTTCTTCCATACGCTTGGCCAGCGTTTTTGCCCTCTCCTTATAATTGTAATTATTATTATTTCCAATTTTGGCAAATTTTTCCAGTTTTACCAGAAGCTCATTTACCTTAACGCGATAAGAATGAGGTGTAGATCTTTCGTTTTCTATATAGCCAGCTATACTTTTATAATGCTCTGTAATTTTCAAAATTTCATCACGCGTACTGTCATTTTCTTCCAAATTATCCTTTTTAAGGAAATCTTCCAAAAGTTTTGTTGGCATCTCATCTGACTTTGCCGCAAAATCATTTAAACAGTAAATAGTATCAAGTAGACCCCTCACAGTTTTTACTAAATACGCATTCACACTCGTGTAAGCCGAGGACATTTCGTATATTATGCACGATGATGCAAGAAGACACGCAGCAAGATTACCGCTGTCAACGCACGAAACGTACACCGGCTCCAACGGCTGCAGTGTCAGCGTATCGTACCAATTAAAAATGTGCCCGTTCCATTTTTTCATTTTTTCAAGCGTATTTAATATATTTTCCAGCCTGCACATCATTTCTTCTATTGAAATATAGCCAAAATGCTCAGCAATAACCGTTGATAAAATCAAAAAACCGATATTTGTAGGCGACGTTCTGTGAGCCACAGCATAAACAGGCGTGAATTGCACGTTGTCCGGTGGCAGAAAATTTTCGTTTTGTGTGGCATAGTCGTCATAAAACGCCCATATTTTTCTTGAAGTTATGCGATATTTTTTAATTTGCGCATCGCTTAGCGTTTTTACTTTCTTCTTCACGACTCGCTTTCGTACTTTCCCATTTACTTCTGACGAAACGACCCACTCAAGCAGCCTTTTATGCGTACGAAACGTTCTCCACAACGCTCGCACGATAGCATCTGTATTATTAAAAAAAGTATACGGCAGAAGCACGAGGTTACTCAAAGCTTTCGTCAGCCTATGCCAAAAGCCGCCGCCCGCAGTAAGCAAAAGAGCACCGAAAAGTATAAAAAACCACAAGAATGCGTCGCGGCTCAAAAAAATCATGCCCGTTACAAAAAGCAAAAAAAGTGACACCGGCAAAAGGCTCCTCAATAGATTCATTATCATCTTAAAGCGCGAATAAAAATTAAGAGGACTGTTCCTCAAAACTCCCCGTTCATCTTTAAAACGTTTTCCCATAAATGGCAATAGTTGCCAATCTCCGCGAATCCATCTGTGCTCTCTTTTGGCATACGCACTGTAAGTTTCCGGGAAAGTATCATACAAACGAATATCAGACACAAAGCAAGTCCTTACAAAAGAACCTTCTATCAAATCGTGACTCAAAATGCTGTTTTTAGGGAATCTGCCTTCCAGCACACAATTAAACACATACGGGTCGTACATCCCCTTGCCTGTATAGATGCCCTCGTTGCATACGTCAAAATAAAAATCAGAAGTTTTACAGCCATAAGAATCGAAGCCTGTATCTTCTCCGAATATTTTTTTGAAAACAGTAGCCTTTTCCCTGTCAAGTCCCGACGACACTACGGCCGGCTGCAAAATACCATACCCTTGTGTAACAACAGGCTCACCGTTTACGTAATTCACATGTGGCCTGTTCAAGGGATGGTGCATTATTTGCGCCATTTTAACGGCCGTATTTATAGGTATCACAGTATCGGCATCTACCGTCAGCACATAATCCACCTTCGGCAGCTCCCCATCAATAATCGCTCTGTTCAGCTCAAGCAGCGCACCCCTTTTGCGTTCGTTTCCCATCCACACATCGTCTTCCTTGCAGTATGTGCGCTCTCTTATGAATATACGGAATTTTTCGCCAAGCTTCTCGGTTTCTGCTTTTGCATATTTGATGATTTCACTGTCTTTTTCGGTCGTTCTCGTTTTGCTCTCCGGTAAATCCGCCAGCAATGTGTAACAAATACCTTCCTGAGGATTTGCCCAATATGCTGCTTCAAGTTGTTTTACCATTTCATCTACTCTTTTTACAGAACTTAGCAAGCATGGCAAAACTATCATAATTTTACAGTTTTTGGGTAATTTTCCACTAAAATCCAATTCAGGCAACGAAAACGGCACTTTTCTGTCCATATACATTTTTTGTATAAGAGACAAAGCTACGTTCATTACAATAATCAATACTAAAAAAACACAAAAAGCCCCCAAAAGAGCACCGAGAATTCCGTATAATTCAAATGATAGCTTAAACGTGTATACTGCGGGGCAAAAAGCCAAAATAGCAGAAGTAAACAAAAACATGATAAAAAACGACCCAAAATCGTTGTTTTTTGTATAATATTCATAAATTAATTCGCCTACGTGCTTTTGATTGTGTTTTGCTTTTGCAATAACTTCAATCGCATATTCTTTCGGTGTGATGCCCCGTCTTTTAGCACAAACCTCAACGATTCGAATGTACTCTTTACGTGATTTTAAAGTCATTTTTGTATAAATGTCGGCAGGGTCACCTCGAAGAATCTGTTCTATAACGTTGAGCTCCGACAGCATGTTCTCCCAGTCGAACGTCGGCAAGCTCCGCAGGCTTTTTATGGCATTTCCCATTGAAACGCCAAGTGATATGAGCATGCGCGGTTCTTTTGATTTTTCGGTAGTTTCGCAAATATCTGCTATTCTTTTTACAACAGCAAGTTGCAGCATCGGGCATAAATACACCAGGCTCTCGCTACCTAACGGATGTGTGTTTTGATGGAACGACACGACTTTTAATACGTCTTCTTCTCGTACCAAGCCGTCATTGCGCGACAAAATTTCCGTAGCTATATTGTACACGGCAATTACAGCCCTGCGCTTGAACTCCAAATGCTTTAAAGACTCTATGGCATCGCTCACAATATGGTAATTATCTGCCAACCACTCGTCTGACGGCGTGTCGGGGGAATCTTTTCTCGCATTACGTATAATTTCTTCGCATTTTCTGACATCCGGCAACAATGTGTCTTCATGAATCATATTTTAACACCTCGTTGACATATTGTTTGCCAAAGCTGTATTTTTATACAATTTTTTCTTTTTTTAACCTTGAATAATCACCCGGTTTCATTGTGCAATATATTCTTGTAGGGTCTAGCGTCCACCCGTTTCCGGTATTTCTGTTTAAAAGCTCATCTATGGTTACAAATCTGTAACCTTTTTCTGCCAAAATATCCATAGCTTGCAATGCTGTGTCTACTGACGTTTCATAGTTATCATGAAGCAAAATAATGTCTCCGTCAAAAGTATTGTTTACAATCATGTCTACCATGCTGTCTACGTTCCTGCATTCCCAGTCTCGTGTATCGTAATATCCCCAACACACCGTTATCATAGGTGATGCAATTTCACGGACCCATGGGGTTGTAAGTGAGCTACCGCCCGGAGGTCTCATGTATTTTACGGGTTGCCCGGTGATTTGTGTTATCAATTCGTTTGTTTTTCTTAACTCATACGTTACTTTTTCTTTTGTTGCTTTGCTTAGCCAACAATGAGAATATGAGTGATTGGCGACCGTGTGTCCTTCTGCTACCATTCTTTCTACAAGTGCTCTGCTTTGTGTTACCGTCTTTTCGCTATACTTTCCTGATTCGTAATCTAATTTCTCGCCGACAACAAAGAAAGTCGCCTTGGCGTTTCGTTTCTTCAAACCGTCAAGAAGCCTTGCTGTCTGCACACAATTCGGCCCATCGTCAAACGTAAATGCTACCATAGGGCGTTCTTCCTGCCCATTGTCTGCTTTCGCGTTTGTCGGAAAAATCATATAAAATACCGTTATAAGCCACAATATTAATAATATTTGTAAAATATAAATTTTGCGCATAAAAAAACTCCTTCACACGTTTATGTGACGGAGTTTAGTATTTGCTTTAACTTTTAATTAAATCAGCTAATTATTGTAAATTTTGATTTTCTTGCATTTTTTTGTATTCCTGCATTATTTTTACACCGGAGGACGTACCGATTCTTGTGGCACCCGCTTCTATTAGCGCAACAGCGTCGTGGTACGTGCGTATGCCTCCTGATGCTTTTATGCCTACGCCTATATACATATCCGTATTGCTTTTTATGAGCATAACGTCTTCAGGTGTGGCTTTTCCTTCGCTAAATCCCGTGCATGTTTTTACGAAATCAGCTCCGCCGTCGCAAGCAATTTTTGTAGCTATAATTTTCTCGTAATCCGTAAGAAGTCCTGTTTCTATTATTACTTTTAAAGTTCGATCTTTTACTATGTTTGAAATTTCAAATATCTCATTATAAACATAATCTGCGCGTCCTTCTTTCAATGCCCCGACGTTTATTACCATATCAAGTTCGTCGCAACCGTTCTCCAGTGCTTCCCATGTCTCTGCTATTTTAATTGCAGAAGAAACTGCACCTAAAGGGAAACCTATAACAGTCCCGACTTTTGTGTCTGTGCCGGCAAGCAGCTCTTTTGCCAAAGGCACGAATTGCGGCAAAATGCATACAGAAGCAAAATCCCACTCACGTGCTTCTTTGCAAAGTTTCTCTATATCATATTTTGTTGTCGACGCTTTCAAAAGCGTATGGTCAATGTATTTGTTTATTTTCATGGAAAGTCCTTTCTAATGCTGAATTATTTTTTTATAAATTTCTTTATATGCCTTAAATCATCTCGCTGTATCAGTATGAGCTTTCTCGGGTTGATTTTTTCGGTTTTTACAAAGTATACAATAAAGCAAAGTCCACAAGCAAAATGGCCCATAAGCGTTGCAATGGCAGCACCAACAATGCCAATTTGGGGAATAAGAATTATATTACCAATGATGTTAACTGTCACTGATATTACCAAAAGAAGTGCATTTGTCTTTTGCTTTTTGTGAACAATATTATTTTGTGAAATCATTTTTATGTATACCATAAATATTGTTCCTATAGAACTTATTAATGTAATAGAGTATGCCCCTGCGTAATCGTTGCCATATAAAAATGCAATGGCAAACTTTCCGAAAAGCACTATGCAAACCGAAATAACAAAGGATATTGCAGTCCCCATTCTGCAAGCTCGTGCAACTTCTTCTTCCTGTTTTCCCGCAACTAATTTCCCAAGTAATATTTCTCTGATTGCATCAGGAATCAAAAGTACCTTCTCCGCAAGACCAACACCTACCGAATATATTCCAATTTGTGCTTTAGATACTGATTCGTACATATTAAGCATTAATATATCCACTCTAGAATTAAGCATAGTCAACAGCAATGCTATCATAGGCAAAAAGCCAAATTTCACAAGCATTAATACATACTTAAAATCACAAAGTCGAAAATCGAGCTTAAAATTCAATCCTTTTGTTGCTATTATCGCTTTAAGAATTATCGCTATAGACAAGCCAAGCAACATCAAATAGTTGTTAGGCTTAAGGAAAAGCCAAAAAACACAAAGCAATATTGTTTCAATTGTATAAGAAATTATATGAGAAATATTTCTTTTTTTGGACGATTCAATAAGATAAACATATTGAATAACTGTTTCATATCCAAAAATCGGGATTAAAATAATAGACCCCTTAACAACGATACTTCCTGAAACTATAGTATATATAATCCAAGAAATGGCAAAAAGAACAATATATATCGCCACAACCGTTGAACAAAACTTATCAAGAAATTCTTTAGACTTATCCTTTTTCCTGTAATACGGGAAAGCCTGGTGAATTCCCAAAGTACTGACAACGCAGCCAATTGCTACAATGCTTGTTATAGACGCAGAAACTCCTTTTAATTCCGGTCCTAAAAACCGAGCAAGAAAAGCTGCATGAAATATGCTCAATACAGCAGAAATTATTCTCGATATAATGGAAAACATATAGTCATTTCCAATTATTTGTCGGATTCTTTTAAACGCCATTTATAATGTCCTCAGAAAGGCATCCAATTCATCATAATTTTTTCTTGCTGCTGCAAGAACTTTTTCGGGAATGGTAATTGGCTTGTCGTGATATTTTTCTATCAACTCATAAATCGAGTCACTTTCAGCGAGATAAAAAGGCAACACTCTTTCTGAATATCCGATTTGCTTATAATATCTCTCAACTTTTTTATAATGCTCCGGGATGGCAACAACAGATTTGCCGTAAGCGCACGAAACAATTCCCATATGCAGCTTATAAGTCAAAACTGTGTCACATTTTGTAATGACTTTACACAACTCCATTGGGTCGGTATATTTGTAGTAGTATACGTCATTTTCTGCAATTGTATTAAGTTTATCAAAAATTTTATAGTCATTGGGGCATCTCTGGTCAGATGCAACAACTAACGAATATTCTTCTTTATGCTTTTCATAAAACTTTCGGATGGCAGGTATAATCTTTTCAAGTATTACTTCATTTTGATTTACATGAATTAAAAATTTCTTTTTGCTTCCAAAATCGAGGTTCATTTCAGGGAGCTCGTAGTCCGTAATCAATTGTGCCAAATCAGATGTTACCGTACTTTTAATACCAATAGAATTAAGAAACTCTTGTGAATCAGACTCGCGAACAATAATCTTTTGAGACCTTTTACACACATATTTTATAATTTTTTTCATTATTGTGTACTTGCACGGGCCAGCACCTACCCCGAGAAAAAGAATTGGTTTTTTCATCCGAGCAAATTTTATTCCTATCGGGAAATAACGTCTAAACCATCTCCACGTAGTAATCAACGACGTATCGTGTCGATCGCCTAAAAAACCTCCCGGCATATAAACTAAAGCATCGGCAACATTTAAATCAAAATTTGAAATTCTGTTTGCTCCTACAAAGTTTTGAGCAAAATCCGATAACAAATAATATCTAAACTCACATTTTTCCTCCAGTGCATCAGCTATCATTTTTGCAAATAGCATATCACCAAAATTATCAATGTACGTTGCTCCGACCACTAATATTTTTTTCATATTGATCATTACCCCTTGTAGCTATTTTTTCAGAAGTATTTATTCTAACAAACAAATATATTATAAAAAACCAGTAAGCTTCATCAAATATCAGTTTATCCAATGCAAGCAATGGGAGAATCATTGATAATAAAATCGGAAAACTTTCTAAAAAGGAACCACGGTAAAATCCATAACTGATTTTAATATCTCTATACAATGCAATGAACCATGCGAATATTATAATGATACCCGCAAGTCCAAATTTCCACCAGATTTGAACAAAAGTATTATGTGTCACATGGTGCCCCAAAACCAACGAATCTCTTGGCGCTCCAATCATAAAAATTTCCAAAGAATCAAATATGTTGTCAATATAAATTTTCCACGAATCAGCTCTACCGGTTGTAAGACCGCTTTCCATACCGGTAAATCTATCAAACATAATATCAAAATATCCACTGCTTGACAGGAAGTTTCCCATCAAAAGTATACATATAGCAACGATGCACAAAATCAAAATGTTACGCAATCCACTATCTTTCTGTTTATTTGATGCTTTCCAAACATTCACAACACTTAAGATCCATATAACAACGGCAATAAGCAAATACATTTTTGACAATGTTAACGTACCCATTAATGTCAACAATATGGAACCGATAACATATTTTACTTTTATAGTTTTAGTTAGGCAATAAAGTTGCATGGCAAGCGCAAATGCTACAAACGACGAAAAATAGTTAGGATCATTGCTCAATCCACAAAATCTATTAAATACTTCTTTTCCTAACTTATGAGTATCATCTGTTACCAAATAGTTGACCAAACCGGGATGATCAGCGTAAATCATTCCGATAACGACCGAAAAAACAACTCCCCAAAAAAGAAACCTGGATATATTCATTATATCTGTATCAATTTTCTTCCTTTTATAAGCTGAAAAGACTTGAGGAATTAAAATCAAAAATATTGCAACCCTTATATAACTGAAAGACAAGCCAAAATTCGTAAGCAAATTTTTTATTAATAACAGTAACAGCAACGCCACTCCACTGAAAATCGCTGTGGTATTAAATCTACAATCATTTGCTAATATAATTGCCAACAAAGCAAAAATAATTGCCCAATTCAAAAAAGTTAAGCCGTTAGGAGAAAATTTCATAATTCTCGCCATGGGGACAAAAAAAGCAACCAAACAAATAATATATTTATTGTAATATACAAACAAAGCAAAAGTCAAAGCCACAGACAAATACAACACAGGAGTGAAATAAGTATGACCCACAACATATGCAAATGCAATAAACAAAACTAATGGAAATAAAAATTTATGCGACGTTTTGTCGGAGATTTTATCGTTATTCATCTATTCTCCTTTCCTTGTCAACTCTTCAAATTTTTGGTAACTGAGGTTATTTGTTTGATTATACTCTAAAAGATTCTCTTTAAAAGTCTCAACGATTTTTCTGTTACTAAGAATATAATCCAAACCTGCTCTCATACCATCAATAGAGTTCTCGCAAATATAGCTAAATTTTTCATCAAGCATTTCGTATGACGAAACGTTTACTGTTGTAAAAATCGGCGCTTTGCAAATCAGTGCTTCTCCGTAAACCATTGGAGCAGCTTCGTATATTGAGGGTAAAATAAATAAGTCACAGTTTTTCATATATGAAAATGGGTTATCTGTCGCCCCCATCAAAATGACCTGATGACCTATATTTTCTCTTTTTATAGCAGCTTCGCAATTTACTCGATCGTTTCCATCTCCTGCAATATACCACATGACATCAGGATTTTTTCGCAAAACAGGAGCAAAGGCTTCAATTGCTCTGGGAATAGCCTTTTGATCACTCAACCTGCACGCGGTGAAACAATTAAATTTTTCACTATCGAATTTAACATCCCCAACCTGCTCAGATAAATACAATACTCTATCTATATCGTGGAAATTATAACAATAATCAATAATTCCCGAAAGTGATGGATGATACGACAAAAATTTATCCTGCGCTCCCTTTGAAACACATACAATCTTGTCCATTTTTTGCATATACTTCAGGTTCTTTTTATCATCAAAAGTAATGAATTCAGGATCATAATGAATCCAACCGATTTTTATCGGTGCATCAGTTTTTCTTTGCACAAATCTGTAAAAACCTGATACAGTGGCTTTATTTGACGGCTCATGATGATATGCTATGGCAACATCATACCCCACAATTTTTTTCTGAAATAACATAGCAAACCACAGTGATATCCTGTTTGTGAACAGTTTGTCACTCACGCCTGTAATTAATCTGAATAAATAAGTCAGAATTCCCCTTTTTTTGGCATCTGCTACATCCATTCCATGTATTCTCATCAAAAAGTTAGGTTCTATAACCTTAATGTTTTTAGGGAAAAATTTTTTTAATTTTCCATTATTATTAAACATTAAAACATGAATTTCATATTTATCCCCTAAAGCCTTAACCATGTTAATAAGGGAGGATTGAATCCCACCTATGGCAAAAGACTTATCGACTAATAATATTTTCCTTTTCATTTTTCCTCCAAAATATTGTCTGCAGTTACAGTCACACTTTCGCTGCTGAATTCACTTATTTCTTCCTCACTTTATGATAAATATCGTAATATTCTGCACAAATACTGTTCCAATTATAACCCTGTACCTTACCTATAATATTTGAGGTAATAACTTCATATCTGTCAACTATTTTTTCTATGGCTTCAGCAACACTTTGGGCAGATTTTGCATCTGCTCGGAAGCCTACTTCTCCCTCAGCAAACTGATTATCAAAACCTTGACCGGCAGAATAAACCACCGGTAATGATTGACTAATCGCCTCAGCATACACAAGCCCAAAAGTTTCGGTAAAAGAAGGCATTACAAAAATATCATTTGCTCTGTAAATTTTAATCAATTCTTCTTTAGGTTGAGGCGAAACATACGTAACGTTTTCATTATTTTTTATCAATTCATAAACATTATTATCAACAATTTTTCCAACAACCGTGAGGCTTGCACTATAACCTTTTGCATTTAGAAGTTTCATTGCCTCGCAAATTGTAGGAACATTTTTATTTTTATCAACCTTGCCTGCAAAAACAAGTTTTAAATTGTTTTTATCTAAACTAATTTTGGGTTCAGCATAATTTTCATGCCAGAAATTATCAATTCCGTTTGGAATAATCCGCGTTTTTGCCATTAGCTCGTCATAATATTTCTCCGGAACATATTTTTCAAAAACCACCTTGCGGTATGCTTCGGATAAGAAAAAAACAGCACTTGCGTCTCTCATTATTTGAATGCCTCTTCCTCTAAGATGAGGCATAAGCTTAAAAAAGGCGTTTACATCAGTATTGCGAATTGCAACCACGTATGGAATATTATATTTTTTTGACAATTTACGCGCACAATTTCCATCTGTGAAAAGAGTGTATGCATGAATGCAATCAAAATCAGAAATATTTATGGCCTTATCTATGCTACTAAAAATTTTTTTCTGTTTATAGTCAAAGAATAATCTATCCCATTTTTTAAAACATTCTGACACAACCACATTATCGTTTGGTGTTATGACAGCAGCTTTTTTATTGTATGTAGGTGCAAATACCACGTTTTCACAACCAATTTCACTCAGTTGCTCAATCATTAATTGGTGAAGTGCCGTTCCTAAATAGTTACAATTTATATGCAATACTCTCACAGTTCAACGACTTCCTTTTCAGAAAATTATAGTCTCCAATACTTTATGCCGCTTGCCTTAAGTTCATCCACATTATACAGACCTTTTACGTCAATAAGCACCTTTTCTTCATCAGGACAAGGCTTAAAGAATTTCTTAATATCCTCAAGGGCAATAGACTTAAATTCATCGTGTGCAACAGCTACGATTATACAATCAACGTCTTTAACGTCTTCAAGATCAGAAAGAGTAACACCATACTCGTGCATAGCATCTCTTGCACTTGCCCATGGGTCAACAACTATTGGTTTGATCTCGTACTCTTTGAGGCGTTTGATAATATCATCAACCTTAGAGTTTCTTGTGTCAGGACAGTTTTCTTTAAACGTCAAGCCAAAAATAGCAACTCTTGATTTCTTAGGTGCTTGTCCGGCAGCAATCATATTCTTTATTGCCGCATCGGCAACAAACTTACCCATAGAGTCGTTGACAATTCTACCATTGAGAATAATCTGGCTATGATAACCGAGTTTTTCTGCCTGATAAGTAAAGTAATACGGATCAACACCGATGCAGTGACCACCAACAAGTCCCGGACGGAACCCCAGCGCGTTCCATTTCGTATTCATACCGTCAACAACTTCATTTGTATCAATATTCATTTTATCAAATGCCATAGCAAGTTCATTCATAAACGCGATGTTGATATCTCGTTGACTATTTTCAACTACCTTGACAGCTTCTGCAGTTCTGATGTTACTGACAGGATATGTGCCTACTTCAATCACAATATCATATACAGCCTTGATTGTCTGCAAAGCTTCCTCATCACAGCCGGATACAATCTTTGTGATGTTTTCCAATCTATGCACTTTGTCTCCCGGATTAATTCTTTCAGGAGAATAACCAACCTTAAAATCAACACCACACTTTAAATTTGATTCTCTTTCCAAAATCGGAACACATACATCCTCAGTACATCCGGGATACACAGTAGATTCAAATACAACATACGATCCTTTCGTGAGATTTCTGCCAACAATTTCAGAAGCACCTATAACAGGAGTTAAATCCGGTGTATGATCAGTGTTTACGGGAGTGGGTACGGCGACAATGTGAAACTTGGCCTTTCTTAAGTCACTCTCATCCGATGTAAAATAAACAGTACTTTTTTTAATCACATCATCCCCAACCTCCTTAGTCGGGTCGACGCCATTCTTATAGAGTTCAATTTTTTCTTTATTTAAGTCAAAGCCAATAACACTAATACCCTTTTTTGCAAACGCAACAGCAATTGGCATACCTACATAACCAAGTCCAACCAAAGATATTGATTCTCTATTTCCTGCTATTTCTTCATATAACATCATTTTCAACCTCCAAAATGTCAGCAATCCTCTTACAAGCCAAGCCGTCTCCATATGGGTTACTTGCTTTTGACATTGCTTCATAAGCTTCCTTATTTTCAAGCAGAAGCTTAAAATTCTCGTAAATTACATTTTCATCTGTACCAACAAGTTTAAGCGTACCTGCCTTGATTCCTTCCGGTCTTTCGGTAGTATCTCGCATAACAAGTACAGGCTTACCAAGAGACGGTGCTTCTTCTTGAATCCCGCCGCTATCAGTAAGAATCATAAAACTCCTCGCAAGAAAATTATGGAAATCCAGCACCTCGAGTGGCTCAATTATGTGAATTCTATCGCAGCCTCCCAGTTCTTCATCTGCAGCCTTTCTTACAATAGGATTCATGTGAATCGGATAAATCGCCTTAACATCCGGATGCTCATCCATAACGCGACGAATAGCACGGAACATATTGTGCATAGGCTCACCAAGATTTTCGCGACGGTGAGCTGTAATCATAATAAGGCGACTATCTTTTGACCACTCAAGCTCAGGATGTGTGTAATCTTCCCGAACTGTTGTTTTCAAAGCATCAATGGCAGTGTTACCCGTAATATAAACAGATTCCTCAGCCTTACCCTCTTTTATAAGATTCTTTTTAGACAGCTCGGTAGGAGCAAAATTATATTTGGAAATAATCGAAACTGCTTGACGGTTGAATTCTTCAGGATATGGGCTATATATATTATAAGTACGCAATCCCGCTTCCACATGACCAACATCAATCTGCTTATAAAAACAAGCAAGTGCTGTCGCAAAAGTAGTAGAAGTATCCCCATGAACAAGAACCACATTCGGTTTCACTTCATCTAACACCTCTCCGATTTTGCCAAGAATATTAGACGTAATATCAAACAGTGTCTGACCAGCTTTCATAATAGAAAGATCATAGTCAGGAACAACATTAAACGTATCAAGAACCATATCAAGCATTTGCCTGTGTTGGCCTGTAACACATACTACTGTCTCAATATTTTTTCTTTTTTTCAGCTCATTTACGAGCGGGCACATTTTTATTGCTTCCGGACGTGTGCCGAAGACGAGCATTACTTTTTTCATTATCTGTGATTCCTTCTCTGCTTAAAGTCTGTACGTACCGGGTAGATCACAGCACTTACGTGTATCAAATACTACCTTTCCCTTCAACTTGTCCATATTTTCCTTGATTTGATTATGATTTACCATTATTACAACGAGATCTGTATCCTCAAGGAATTTATCAAAATCGTGGTATTGATTCGGCACGATATCATTTTCGAAATAGGGGTCATATGACTTGATAGGTGCCGCAAGATGTCTCTCTTGACTTTCAAGAAGCTGAATCGTAGGAGATTCACGAGGATCATCAACATTCTCTTTATAAGATAATCCATAAAGACCAACTCTTGAGATGTCTGTTATGTTATTTTCTTTCATTATTTCGTGAATTCTGTTAAGAACAAAATCCGGCATACCATCATTTGTCTTCATTGACTCATTTATTACATTTGCAAGGCTCGGATAGTCACCCACGAGGAACCACGGGTCTACGGAAATACAATGGCCGCCTACTCCGGGGCCGGGCTGAAGAATATTTACACGAGGATGCATATTGCAGATACGGATAATCTCATAAACGTCCATATTGTCATGCCTGCAAATCTTTGCAAGTTCGTTTGCAAAAGCAATATTAACTGCTCGAAACGTATTTTCCACAACCTTAGTCATTTCAGCAGTACGAATATCGGTTACAACAATTTCCCCCTGACAGAAAGATGCATAAAACTTTTTGATTTTCTGTCCGATTTCCTCATCATCTGCACCTATTGTACGATTATTATGAAGAAGCTCATAAACCATGTTTCCCGGAATAATACGCTCGGGAGCATGAACAAGATTTATATCTTTTCCGATAGTAAAACCATTCTCTTCAATAACCGGACGCACGTATTTATCAATTGTTCCCGGCGAAACCGTTGATTCAATAACAACCGTCGCTCCTTTAGGGCACACCTCCATTATTGTTTTTACAGCCGCAACAACGTAGCAAGCATCTATTTTTTTACTGAATTTATCATACGGTGTAGGAACTGAAACTATGTACGTATCCGTCACTTGATATTCTGTTGTAAATTTAATTCCCTGCGCGACTGCATCAGCAAATAATTCATCTAAACCCTTTTCTTTAAACGTAGTCTTACCTGCATTAAGCGTCGCAACAAGTTCTTTATTATAGTCTGTACCTACAACTTCTATTCCATGTGAAGCCAGCATAAGTGCTGTAGGGAGTCCTATGTATCCAAGTCCTATCACGTTAATCATTTATTTATCTCCTTTTCGTTTTTTTGAGTTAAATTTTATTATAATGCGTTCAATTTCAGCAATATATTTGTCCGAAAGATTAGGAATATCGAATTCTTCCACTGCTTTTCTGGCATTTTTACACAAATCAGCATATGTATCACTGCTAAGTTCTTTTATGGTGCGGATTTTTTCGGCAATATCCTCAGGTGTAGTACGTTCTACCGACATACCGCAATTATATCTCTCAATTATGTCATAACCCATTTTTACAGTTGACAATACCGGCTTGCCACTTGCAAGATACTCAAACAATTTATTAGAACTGTTACCTCTGCTCCAGTTATAATCCTTTCCGGAATAATTCAATAAATTAAGTGACGAATGTGACAAGATTGATGGTATATATTTGTTATCTACATAGCCCTTCATCTTAACATTATTTATTTGTTCCTCTTCTATCCTCTTTTTCAGCGGTTCAACGCAATTTCCTGTACCGAAAACAAGAAACGTGTAGTCATCACCTAATATTTTGGCTGTATCCAAAATCAAATCAATATTATTCACAGGACGTATTGTTCCGCAATATACAATTTTAAACTTATCACTATTAAAATCTGCATCTTCAAATTGAAAATCCTTGACACGCTTATCAAAAAGCTTCACGTCTACACCATTATTGATATAGATGCATTTATCCATATCAATACTGCCACCTTGCTCAGTTGACCATCCTTTTTCAGTGATATATGTGTGATCTCCTTCTTTGAGAAATGTAATACCGTCTGCTTTTTTATATATACGTCTCTCTCCTGCAAGAAGCATTCTGCCAAGTAGGCTTGTTTCTTTTAATTTGCCGCCATAAAAAAAGACTTCGGGCCAAAAGTCTCGTACTTCACAAATACATGGTATCCCAAATTTTTTGGCAATTTTCAAGCCGGCCATCATTGTAAAGGGATGGGGACTCGATGCAATAATTACATCAGGTTTCTCATTTGTTTTGGCATACATCTTAGCGATTTTCGGTAATTTCATACCGAATTGAAACATGTTGATAACTCTATTTTTTGCAGAATTTTCATATCCGCAAGTTTTAATAAAAACTGCCTCAACTTCATCATATTTTTTTACTAAATATTTTGAATTATCTTCAATCATATTTTTTGATGCAAAATGTAAATATGACGATGTAAAGACTGTTATTTTATGCCCCTGCTTACAGAAATATTCTCCGAATTCAAACGGTCTGTGTAAACCCGGTATTTCATAAGGTGTTGCATAGTGATGTAAATACCAAATATTCATTGTCTTTTCCTCATTCTGTAGACTCTGAAGCCTCTTCCGGGCTTTCATTTATATCTTCATTCTTATGTAACTCTCCTGTGCCGCCCTCAACAACACCATCATGCTTTAAAACACTTGTGATGGTGCCAAAAAAGCACTTACAATCGAACAAAAAACTTTGCTTCTCTACGTATTCTCCGTCAAGACGCGCTTTGACATCAATTTCAAGTTCATCACGTCCGTTAATCTGTGCCCATCCTGTAAGACCCGGCTTAACATCATTTGCACCGTATGTGTCACGCTCTGCAATCAAATCCTCTTGATTCCACAAAGCAGGTCTCGGACCTATAATACTCATTGTTCCTATGAAAATACAGAACAATTGCGGAAGCTCATCAATCGAAAACTTCCTTATAGCCTTTTGAAAAGAAGACATGTTGCTCTCTGCATTTTGGAGCATGTGCGTAGGCACATCCTTAGGCATACTTACCGGCATTGATCTAAATTTCAATATAGTAAAGTTCTTTTTATGTAAACCTACCCTCACTTGTTTAAAAAGCACCGGGCCCGGAGAATCTATTTTAATAATGATTGCAACAATCAGCATCGGCAAAAGCAGTACCACAATACCAATTAAAGAAAGTACAATATCAATTAATCTCTTAAAAAAATGTTTATACAAAAATATATCCTCCCCTTAAAAAACTTAGTTTCCTGTTCCCGCAGCTGCTTCTTTCACGCTGTTGTCAGCAGGCTTGTATGTTGTCACAACCTTCATAACCATTTCTCTGACATCCTCATCTCTGTTATCAAAGCACGCCTTCATCAAAAATTTGAGTTGTTGCAAGAACATATCCGTATCAAACTCAATAGGCTTGCCAATGTGAATAAGCTTATTCGGAGTGCTCATTATGCCCTCCTCTGCCATAAGCTTCTCTTCAAAAAGCTTCTCACCGGGACGAAGACCCGTGTATTCTATCTTTATATCAACATTCGGAGTAAAGCCCGAAAGTCTTATGAGATTTTTTGCCAACGTGTCAATTTTCATCGGCGAACCCATATCAAGTACAAAAATCTCGCCTCCGTTAGCGTATGTTGCCGCCTGTAAAACAAGCGAAACAGCCTCCGGTATAGTCATAAAATATCTAATTATGTCAGGGTGTGTTACCGTTACAGGTCCTCCATGAGCAATCTGTTTTTTAAACAACGGTATAACAGAACCATTGCTGCCAAGAACATTGCCAAAACGCACTGCCACAAACTCGGTTGAAATCTCGCTGAGTTTTTGCTTGGACACCTTAAGTCCACCGTCCTCATCTTCCACATGAGCCTGTATAACAGGAAGCTCTCCCACTCTTCCTTCTTTAATCATCTTGTCAAAAGACTGTATGATCATCTCACACAAACGCTTGCTTGCACCCATTATGTTTGTCGGGTTTACAGCCTTATCCGTTGATATTAATACGAAACGCTCGCAACCGTTCATCATTGCAGCGTATGCCGTTTTATATGTACCTATCGCATTATTCTTTATTGCTTCACACGGACTGGTCTCCATAAGGGGCACGTGCTTATGAGCCGCAGCATGGAATACAATTTCCGGCTTATACGTTTCAAAAAGCTTATGCAATTTGCGGCTATCGCGAACAGAACCAATCATTACAACAAGATTCAATCCTGCGCAAATCTCTTTAAGCTCCTGCTCAATGTCATAAGCATTGTTCTCATACATATCAAAAATAATGAGTTGCTTTGGTGCATGAGTTGCAATCTGCCTGCACAGCTCGCTGCCAATTGAGCCACCGCCACCTGTTACAAGTATAACTTTGCCGCTTATCTGACGGAAAATATCGCTCATTTCCACGCTTATCGGCGCTCTTCCCAAAAGATCCTCTACAGCCACTTCTTTCATCGATGCAACAGAAACTTCACCGTTTACAAGCTGATACATTCCGGGCAAATTTCTAAGCTCACAACCGGTATTATTACAAATATTGAGAATATCTCTTTTTACTTCAGGGTCACAGCTTGGTATTGCAAAATATATTTTTTGGATGCCGTATTCCTCTACTGCCTGAAGTATGTGCTCACGTCCTCCGACAACAGGCACACCATCAAGGTACTTGCCCCATTTACTGCTGTCGTCATCTATAATGCAATAAACAACGTCTTTTACTTCTTTCGCTCTTTTGATGTCTTGCAATATCATCTGTCCTGCTACACCTGCACCTATGAGCATTACTCTCGATGCATACGCGATTCGCAAATTTTTGCGAGCGTTTCGTTTTTGCAATAATACGAAACGGTATCCAAAACGTATTACAATAAGAAGCGAAAACTGTATCATAGAACCAAAAAGGTAATATGACATGGGCATTCTACCAAACAAAATTGATATGCCGACACAGTGTACTATTGATGTAAAAAACGAAGATATAAAGATTCGTGAAAATTCATTAAAACTGGCAAACTGCCACAAACTTTGATATAATTTAGAACCCCAAAAAACCAAGATACAAAAAGCAGAATATATTGGCACAAATTTCAGAAAATTATCTAAATATCCACTGCTTTCCACCATTGAATACCTACAGTCAAACCTAAACCACAAAGCCAAAAAGTATGCTAAGTTAACTGCAACAATATCGTATATAACGAGTAATACTGCAACATAATTGATATTCTTTTTATTTAAACTTTTTTCTGTTTTTTTCACAGCACCGTTCCCCTTGCTTATAAATCATTATTTAAGTGTACGCTTCGCCATTTGAAACACATTTTACTATCTGTTTCAAGATTAATATATTCGTTTTGAATTGGTGAAACGAGCCAAAATATCTACGATTTCAACAGCAATACAAAAGCATAGCAAAGCACAAATAAAAAAATTTATTCGCCGTTTAATTGTATTTCTTTATGCCATGTTTGTCAAGAAAAAAAGGGGTTTATTGTTGACTATCAAATACAAAAAGGTTAATATTGAAAGACACGTTTTTTTTGGGAGGTTTTTATGAAAACGATAGTTGTACAGGGCGCCATGCGTTCCGAAGTAGAAATTTTAATATCGCGCTTTCCCGGAGGCAAATTTGCGGACGTTCGCGGCTATTCTTTTTATGAAGCTGCCCTTGATGGGTGCACCGTTGTTATTTCGCGGACGGAAATGGGCACTATAAACGCTACTGTCGCCACAATGCTGGCAATCGAGAAGTACAAGCCGGACGTCATTATTAATCAAGGTACTGCAGGAGCCCACTTGCGAGAACTTTGTGTCGGTGACATCATAATCGGGCACGAGGCTGTATATATAAATAATATCAGAACGCCTGCCCGAGGTGCAGGCGAGGGCAGCAATGCTTTGGATTGGGTGCCGGGCAGAGATTCATTTTTGACTGCTGCCGATGCGGAGCTTGTGGATAAAGCATTGGCCATTCCGTATAATGGCGGCAAGCTGCTTTGCGGCCGTCTTGGCACGGGCGATGTATTTTCAAAAGAGGTCGACAGGATTGACCTTTTACATTCACAGCTCGGCCATATGTGTGAAGATATGGAGTCTGTTGCTGTTTATAGGGCTTGTGAGATTA
>JAGAQK010000023.1 GCA_017622825.1 Clostridia bacterium
CGCCAATATACCGATGGTGACTATGTAATTTCAGAGTTTATCATGCGTGGAACCCACAAAGGTGATTTTCTGGGGATAACACCAACCAATAAGGTTTTAGAAATTACGGGAGTTGACATTGACAGAGTTGTTGACGGTAATATTGTCGAGCACGGCGGTTCAACTGAAACCTTTGAGACATTCTGGACAAACGGTTTGATTAAACCAGTATAATACCAATTCCAATTTGAAGGAGGCTATACTATGGCAGGCAATATTGTTACTTTTCTTGTAGGTGTTGTATGTATTGTTCTTGGAATTTCAAATATGCGAGGAAACATATCATCTCTTCATTCATATCACAGGAGTCGTGTTTCAGAAGAAGATAGAATACCATTTGGAAAACAAGTGGGCTTGGGTACTATTATTGTCGGTATTGGCATAATCGTATTTAGTGTTCTGTCATCTGTAACCCTATATACTGAAAACGATATTTTTATTTTAGTTGGAACTGCTGTTTTGATTATTGGTATTATTCTTGGACTTGTTATAAGTTTTCGTGCCATGATTAAATATAACAAGGGTATTTTTTAATTAGTCAAATTCGGATTTGTCGGTCGGTTGCATAAATTTCTTGGGTTGCATTTCAATACAACTTTGCAACCCAATGCAACCCGTATCGAAAATTGCGTTTATTGCCATATCGAGTGTTTATAACGGATTTGAGTTATGAACACTCGATTTTTTTGTAATTTCAAGTATCTTCGTTATTTACACAATTCCCATTGCGATTTCAACAACCAGTGCCACAATAACCACCAGTACGGAGATAATAAAACCGTGGATCATCGGACGGATACCGGCCTTCCTCATGCTTGAGAAGGATGTGTTCAAACCAATGGCTGCCAAAGCACATACCATAAGGAATTTGCTTGCGCTCTTGGTGCCGGAAACAACGGCCGCAGGAACCTCGAACACGCTTGCTAAAATAGACATCGCAAGAAATCCAAGTATAAACCAAGGGAATATCTTTGTAATGCTGAAATTTGCTTTCAGCTCACTTCCGTTTTGGCTGTTAGCAAGAGCTTCTTTACGCTTTAATCGAAGCTGCACAAAAGCAAAGACAATAACGGTAGGAATAATCGCAAGGGTTCTTGTGAGCTTTACCATTGTGGCGAAATCGCCTGCGCCTTCCGAGAAGGCATAGCCGGTAGCAACAACGGAAGATGTATCGTTAACTGCTGTTCCTGCCCAAATACCGAAGGCTTGATCGCTCATTCCCATTGCTTGCCCCATAATAGGAAACAATACGATCATTGCCATATCGAACAGAAAAGTAGCTGACATAGCATAAGCCACATCGTTATCGTCTGCATCAATAGTTGGTGCAATGGCGGCAATGGCAGAGCCACCGCAGATACCTGTACCGGCAGAGATAAGGTTAGATAGCTTCCAATTGAGTCCCAACGCCTTTCCGATAAAGTAACCACCGCCAAAGCAAGTTAACAACGTAAATATCATAACTGTGAGAGACATTTTACCTACGTTGAGAATAGTTGTAATATTGAGTGACAAGCCAAGCAAAACAATAGCAAATTTCAAAATCTTCTTGGATGTAAACTTGAGTCCCGATGTAAAGACTTTAGTATTCCTCAAAAAGTGATTGAGGATAATACCTATGAACATTGCAATAACGGCAGAGCCGACAAGGTGGATAGGCAGCAGATTTTCAATCCAGCACGCAACAAGAGCCACACCTACAGATAACATTATTCCGGGAAATACTTTTAATACTTTTAATACTTTCATAATCAATCTCCTACTCTTTCTTATGCCTCTTGATTATACTATGCTTTTGTGATAATATCGAATTATCATTTGTTATCGACCGATAATATGAGTTAATTGGAGGTTGTTATGTTAGATTACAGAGTACTTACTTTTCTTGCCCTCTATGATGAAATGAATTACCGAAGAACGGCAGAAAAACTAAACATGACTCAGCCGGGTGTCACACAGCATATTCATTATTTGGAGAATTATTATGGTGTGAAGCTGTTTGAATATGATGGACGTACGCTGTCAAAAACTAAAAATGCCGAACGCCTAAAGCGTTATTTTGACAGCATCAAAGCAGAGGAAGCGGACATCCGTGAAAAATTCATTCCCACCGATACCGTTCATATGACCATTGGTGCAACCAAGACCATTGGCGAATTTGTGATCGTGCCGGAGATACGTGCCTTTCTACGAAAGCCGAACCACACGCTCGATTTGATAGTTGATAACACAGAAGTTCTTTTACACATGCTTGAAAAGGCAGAAATCGATTTTGCTGTTGTTGAGGGTGTCTTTGATAAATCAAAATACGGCTACCACCTTTACAAGAAGGAAGCGTTTGTGGGAGTCTGTGCCAAAAGCCATCCTTTTGCAAATGAAACTGTCACACTTGAAGAAATCTTTGCGGAGGATATTGTGGTTAGAGAGCCGTTTTCGGGAACGAGAACATTACTGCAGAACGCCATTACCTACCGAGGCTTTTCCCTTGATAACTTTAAGCGTTGCAGCTCTGTCAGCAATTTTTCCGTAATATGCGACCTTGTAGCAAACAACGGTGCAATCACATTTGCCTATGAACCTATCTCCAGATGCCGTGACGATCTTGCGACTTTTACTGTTACGGATATGCAAATTAGCGGTGAGTTTAACTTTGTGTATTGCAATGAGCGTGTTGCAAAAGAGAAAATTAATCTAATTTTCTAAAAGTCATTTAGTATAATGCCAAAAAAGAGTTTATGCAAAAAACCGCAAAGAGTATTTCTCAATGCGGTTTTTATATGCTCAAATCATTTTAATAATTTACAACAATATCAGTTTTCTTTTTTCTTCAATGTTGTAATTGCAAAAACAGCAACTGACATCACAAATACAGCAACAAGTGCAGTCAGGATATAATCACTTGAATCGCCTGTGTCAACATTTTCACCTGTACTTCCCGGTCCTGCAGAAGGTTTAACAGAAGGAACTGTTGAAGGTGTCGGCGCTACCGTGGGTTTTGCTGATGCAGTTGTATCTCCCGGTTCTGTTCCCGGCTGATTAGTAGGTGTAGAAGGAGCAATTGACGGTTCACTTCCGGGCTCACTCTCTGTAAATTCAATCTTGTACATAGCACCTGTTTTTGTTGAAAAATCAAAATTTCTGATATCAAGTGTAAGTTTAACATCAGAATCTGTTGTTACATCAAAGAATATGTTACCGCCGTTATAAACAGCTTCGCAAAACGAACCCGGTTCAAAAACTGCTCCAACACCAAAGCTATGTGCCCAATCGCCATCAAAGGCAAACTTAAGCTGATATGTGCCTTGCGGAATGTTCTTATACGTTATTTCATACAAGCCTTTCTCAATCTCTTTCATATCGTTTGAAGAAGCTTTCGGATCCCAAACTGCACCATTAAGCCATGCACCTTCACCACTACCAACCGCAGTAACTTTTGAATATTTAAAGTCAATATCAAAAGAGATATTAACTCCCAATAATTTTATTTCCTTCGTATCAGCATTGAAAAGTACAGTCACTGTACAGGGTGACGTAACATTAAATTTAACATTGTTATTAGTTGAATCTCCGTACCAAGTAGTACCGTTTTCAACAACTTTAACCTCATATTTACCGGCGGGAACATTAAAATAATCCTTCTTATAATATCCCAAACTACTGTCATACGACATAGCGTTGTTTGAATCGTTAGGATTCCAATTAGATCCGCAAAGGCTTTCTACACCGGCAACAACGTACGTTGAATCAGCAAAAGAACTGATTGCGCCAAAAGAAAGCATAAGAACAATAATCAATAATGTCGAAACAAAAACTTTTGAAAATTTCATAATTTCACACTCCGTTTATCAAAATTATTATTGAACTGTAATTTACAATCTGTTGAATTATATCAAAACTCAAATCATTTTACAATACATAAATTCTTTTATGCGGAAAACATACGGTTCTTGTATTCACTGTTTTTTATATGCTATAATCAGCATGCTTCAAAAACACGGCAACAGGCGAAAGGCACGATTTTATGCAAAATTATAAATTTACAATATCATACGACGGTACAAAATATTCCGGCTGGCAGAGCCAGTGCAACACAGAAAATACAATTCAAGGCAAGCTTGAAAACGTGCTTACGCGCATGACCGCTTCAAAAGTCGAAGTTATTGGTGCCGGCAGGACAGATGCCGGTGTACACGCATTAGAAATGACAGCAAACGCACATTTCGTAACTCAAATGAACACCGCACAGATACTCGAATACATCAACAACTACCTTCCCTGCGACATATGCATAAAAGATGTCACAATAGTATCACCAAGGTTTCACAGCAGATATAACGCCACAGGCAAAACATACAGATACACGTGCTACACAGGTAGTACAAAGCCGATTTTTGACAGAAATTTCGTTTACGCACTTGGCAAGTGCCCCGACATCAATAAAATGCGTGATGCTACGGAATACTTACTTGGCACCCACGACTTTAAGTGTTTTTGCGGCAACGCAAAATTCAACAAATCATCAATTCGCACAATAGATTTGATTACAATAGAAAATAAAGATGACAGAGTAGTCTTCACGTATCACGGCGATGGGTTCCTTCAGAACATGGTCCGCATTATTACAGGAACATTACTTGAAGTCGGACTCGGTATGCGTTCGCCGGAAAGCGTAAAACAGACAATAGAATCAAAAAAAAGAAGCGAGGCCGGCTTTACAGCTCCGGCCTCAGGATTGTGTCTTATTAAAGTTGATTATTCATAATATACAATCAAATAAAGCTTCTTTTTCTTTTAATCACTAAAAGCACAGATGCAGTAACTACAACAATAATAATTGCCGACATTGTAACATTTAAAGAATCTCCGGAATCAACATTTCCCGGCTCATCAGAGCTTGCGTCGTCTGTTACAGTAACTTTTGCTGTAGCCGTAACTCCATTTGAAGACACAGCAGTAATCATACATTCACCGCTACCTATTGCAGTAACAACGCCCGCGCTGTCTACTGTAGCAACACTTTCGTCTGATGATTTGTAAGTTATCACAGCATCCGAAACAGCCGTCTTCGGTGCAACGGTAACGTTAAGAAGTATGCTGTTTCCCTTAGTCATATTAACATTTTCAAGTGTAATCTGCTCAACCAACTCTGCATAAGGCGCTTGAGTAAGGCCATCATAGAACATTGAAACGTATGACATCTCCTCATTTGCGTTAATTGTCGTATTTTCAACCTCAGAAGCATTAATTATATAATGTTCAAGATATGCAGCCGTACCACCGGCATTCTTGTGGAATACTTCATCGGGAATTTCGTCAGTGTAATATACCAAAATAGTATCCTCTCCAGGATTAAGGCTTTCAACAATTTCAGCCGCACCGTATGCCGTATGAACAACAACGTCCTTCGGAGAATCATCTTCCATTGCAGTCATGAGGTTTTTCCAATCCGTATCCATAATCCTTATGAATTTACCGCCGTTATATGCCACATTACCTTCATTTTTAACTGTAGCAATAACTTTATATACTGTACTTCTGCTATTTCCGCCTATTTTTTTAACAGGAACAAGTTCAACCTTCTTGATATTCAGGTCATCACCTGTTTTAAATGTGTACTCATCCGAAACACATTTAACTACATCATTCTCAGTAATTTCAACGTGTAATTTGATATCTTGTGCGATAATTCCGTATGGCAATGTGTAATTAAACTCTACGTTCTTAGTATCAGCCGTGAGCCACTCATCATATGTATTTTCGGCACATTTTACACCGTTGGCAAAAAGCGACGCTTTCACGTTTTTACCGCTTAAAACACCTGTATTGGTGATGAGCGACATAACTTTAACTGTCTCGCCCTCTGCCGGATAATTGTCAGAGAAGCGAAGCTCTCCCATTGAGTCGTTAATTTCATATTTCGGTGCAGTGTCGTATACGGAAACAACTACGTTGTTATTTTTTATACCCTCCGCGCCATTGCTGTAGTCAACGTCAAAAGCGTTGAAAATCACAAGGAGGTCTCCTTCTTTTGTTACAACAGCATCAAAATTTTTCTTAAACTTACCTGCCTCTGTTTTATTGATACCGCCTTCTGTAAGGTATGTTCTACCTCCCCAGTTACCCTTGAGAATGTACATAGGTTGTTCAAGAGGCTCAGTTACCAAATCCCCGTTACTATCATAAATTGCACTTCCGTCAGGATTGCGTTTCGGTACAGCTGTAAGTTCTTCAATATCAACAATGCTAAGCGAGCGGGCCATAATCTGCTGCTGTTCGCCTTCTGTTGTTGTCCAAAGTGCATAAATAGTATTATTGTCACTTATAATCATAAGGTCGTCATTGACGCTTAAGTCCTCATCATATTCCACGAGTATCGGCTCCATAAAATCCTCATGCAATATGAATTTTCCATCAACATCTCTGTACAAACCTTGTGAAATTATGTTGTTAATGTTTTGATATGCATAATCTCCATTATGTTTAAAGAACAGAAGGAGATTTTCTTTATCTTCAAATCTCACTTTTGCAAATCTCGGATTTGCACTAACAGATTCATCATCAGTTATCTGCACTTGTTTGCCTATAAATAGTTCACCATCTTCAAGATAGAATTGCTGTATGTATAACCTGCTCTTTGTGTTGAACTCATCAGCATTGATATATTCTTCGTCAATTTCGTACTCAGAAATATCTTCAAGTACGAATCCCTTCTTTTCGCTTCCTACAAAAGCAAGTACGTTTCTGCCCTTAATATTTGATACGTCAAAATATTTCAAAGCATTCTCGCTTATTGCGATTTCTGTTTCAGTAGACCAATTGTATGAGTCTGCGCCGAGCACATTATATCTCATTGCCAATGTTGTAGGTAACTCTTGAAGCTCTTTCATTGTAGAATCAAGTGTAAGTGTACTAACATTCAGCTTTTCATAGAACAACTGCGAAAGTCCCGACACATCATCATATACTATCCTCGGCCTCACATAAACCTCATTTTCGATGTCTGATGTTATCATACTGAAGTCGTGGAATTCACCTGACGTTTTATTGTAATACAATGTTGCAATGCCAATATTTTTTACCAAATCAAGATTATCTGAATCTGC
>JAGAQK010000024.1 GCA_017622825.1 Clostridia bacterium
CTTCAATTTTTGCTTTCAAAAGCTGCGCATAATGTACGCTTTCATTTTTCTTCTTATTGTAAAGCAAGCCAACTTTCATATCATTACTCCACCAAGATTATTATATACAAGAATTATACATTAATTTATTTTGTTCGTCTACACACGCAAATAAATTCTGTATTACCGTCGCCGCCCTTTACAGGCGATTCGCATCTGCCCACTATCTCAAGCCCGACTGCCTCTATAAACGCAGTTATGTCATCTGCCGCTTTCTCTGCAATTTTTGCATCTTTCACAACGCCTTTTTTATTTAAAAACTTCTTTCCCACTTCAAATTGCGGCTTAATAAGCACCACCGCGATGCCTCCCACAGCCAGCAATCTGTGTATATGCGGCACAACAAGTTTAAGTGAGATGAACGAAACGTCCGTTACCGCCACTTCATACGTACCCTCTCCCACTGTAAAGCTACGCACGTCCGTGCCCTCATACGATGTCACACGCTCATCGTTTTCTATTTCTTTCGCGAGTTGGCCGTGCCCTACGTCAATGCACGCCACACTTTTTACGTCATTTTGCAGAAGCACCTGCGTGAAACCTCCCGTTGACGCTCCAATATCCACGGCGTTTTTACCACACACGTCCACCCCGAAAACTTCCAGCGCACGTTCAAGCTTTAGCGCCCCTCTGCTTACGTACGGCAAGGGGTCTTCGCCGCAAATTACGCTGTCACTTTTATCGCACACGTCATACGAAGTCTTTGTTATAACAACGCCGTTTACTTTAACACGCCCTTCCTTTATAGCTCTTACAGCGCGAGTCCTGCTATCATATATATTATTTTGTGCAAGATATGCATCTAATCTCATAAAAGCCTCAACACAACCTTCATTATACCCACAGAGTCCATGCCCGCTTCTTCATAAAGCTCCTCTATACTGCCATGTTCAACCGGTTTTGACGGTGCAGAGATTATATCAAATCCACATGATATTTTGTGTTTTTGAAGAATTGCCGCTATGCTTACGCCAAAGCCACCTTCTTTTACTCCGTCTTCTGCAGTAACTATCACATCCGGTTTTAATTCATTAATACAATCCAGTATGCCATCCTCATCAAGTGGCTTTAAAAATCTGCCGTGAAAAACCATCACGTTGCACATATCATGCAGTGCTTCCGCTGCTTTTATACAATTTCCTGTTATTTGTCCTAAAGATATGAGCAAAACGTTTTTCTTGTTTTTGTCTTTTTCAGACTCATAAACCACTGCGCCTTTGCCGTATTTTACGATGTTATTCTCGGTTATGGTCACAATTCCATCGGAGTTATCTTTTGCAGGATATCTTATCACAAACGGGCCGGTCTTGTTTTCTCTTGATATCCTTAGCATCTGTTTCAATTCTTCTGGGCAACACGGCGCACACACAGATATATCAGGTATTGAATTTAAAAACGACAAATCATATATGCCGTGGTGTGTTCTGCCGTCTCTACCTGATATGCCGGCTCTGTCTAAAGTTATTACAACAGGCAACTTCTGAAGTGCGCAGTCATGTAAAAGTTGATCATAAGCTCTTTGCATAAACGTTGAATATATCGCAACGTAAGGTCTCAAACCGGCTGCTGCCATACCTGCTGCCATTGTAATGGCGTGTTCCTCTGCAATACCAACGTCAAAAAATCTTTCGGGGAAAATATTGCCGAATTTTTCAAGACCCGTTCCGGATGGCATAGCTGCTGTTATTGCGGTAATTTTATCATCCTTTTCTGCCATTTTGCACAATTCTTCTGCCATAACAGCAGAATACCCTTGTTGTTTCACTGAGCTTGCCTCCACAGGCGATACTCCGTGAAAGCGGCTCGGATTATCCTCTGCATCAGCATATCCGTGTCCCTTATGTGTAATTGCATGAATAACAACGGGGCAGTTCAAATAAAATGCCTGTTTCAACGCTTTTTCAACGGCTTCAATACTGTGACCGTCAATAGGTCCTATATACTTTATTCCAAGCTCTTCAAACCATTCTCCCGGTATCGTTAGTGTTCTGAACGCGGTTTTTACTTTTTGTATTCCCCTTACAATAGGACTTCCTATCAAAGGAATCCTTTCTAATCCCGATTTAATGTTTTTCTTTGCTTTTACATATGTTTTTCCTGATCTTATTTTACCAAGATACTTGGACATACCGCCAACGTTTCGTGCGATTGACATTCCGTTATCGTTTAATATAAAAACAACGCTGCCCTTCATTGTGCCGGCATCATTCAAGGCTTCATAAACCATTCCGTTAGTGAATGCGCCGTCACCTATAACCGCAACTACTTTATAAGTCTGACCTTGTATATCGCGGGCTCTTGCCATACCAACAGCCGCCGAAACGGAAGTTGAGCTGTGCCCTGTCTCAAAACAGTCCGCATCACTTTCGTTTTTCTTGGGAAAGCCACTCATGCCGCCAAACTGCCTCAAAGTATCGAATTGCTGATTTCTGCCTGTAAGTATCTTGTGTACATATGCCTGATGCCCCACGTCCCATATTACCTTATCTTCAAAAGGATCCACAACGCTGTAAAGGCCTATTGTCAGCTCCGTCACTCCAAGATTTGATGCTAAATGTCCTCCGTTTTTAAGCACGACCTCAACAAGCCGAGTACGAATATCCTCTGCAAGCTGAATTTTTTCTCCGCTGTTTAATTTTTTAATATCCGAAGGTGCCTTAATTTTCTCTAACATCAATAATTTCTCTCCAAAAGGAATCGTGCAAGCTCTTTGAAGAATCCGCACGCGTCTTTTTGTATCTGCGTATCACAAAGCTTTTCCAGATTATCACATGCAATTAACGCCTTTTGTGTAAGCTCGTCCAATATTTTTTTGCTTTCTTCTATACCAAAGAGTGTCACAAAAGTTGTCTTGCCTTCTTGGGCATCGCTGCCAATTGGCTTTCCTAAAACAGCGATGTCACCCTCTACGTCAAGAATATCATCTTTGATTTGGAATGCCAGTCCTACGGTATCAGCATATTCAAGTAAGTATTCTGCTTCTTTTGTTTTGGCTTTTCCCGCAACGTCAGTTGCCACCATGACGGGCACTCTGAGTAATGCTCCCGTTTTTCTGCGGCACAAATATCTTAATTCTTCTTCGGAAATTTTACGCGTTTCAGCATCCAAATCTACTACTTGTCCACCTATCATTCCTTCTGTACCTGCACAATACGCTATATCTTTTATTGCCATGATGCCACCGGATTTATTTTCAACACGTTCTGCTCCCTCTGCTGCGACTTCAAATGCCATCGTCAAAAGCGCGTCTCCTGCCAAAATCGCAGTTGCTTCATCAAACTTCTTGTGGCACGACAAACGGCCTCTCCTGTAATCGTCATTATCCATAGCCGGCAAATCGTCATGAATAAGCGAATATGTATGAATCATCTCAATAGCACACGCAAAAGGCATAACGTCTTTTTCAGATACACCTAAAATCTCCGCTGACTTAATCGCCAACACAGGTCTTATCCTTTTGCCACCTGCGAGAAGGCTGTACCTCATTGCTTCATAAATAACTTTTTGCAGATTATCCTGCATTGCTACTCTGTTATCAAGAAACTCATTTACTCTCTTAGCCACTTCATTAAGCTTTTCAATAAACACTTTATCCATCACTGCATCTCCATTTATCATTCAGCCGCTACAGTTGTTACTGCTTCTATTTTCCCTTTATATTCGTCAAGTTTTTCTTGACAGTATTTTACTAATTTTGCAGCTTCTTCAAACTGCGCAACAGACTCCTCAAGAGGCAGACTTCCCGACTCCATATTTCTGATTATCTGTTCTATTTTTTCCTTAGCTTCCTCAAATGTCATATTTTCCATTTCACAATACCTCCCCGAAAGTTTTTCACACTCTTTCAGCCGTAAATTCGCCTTGTCCGGTTTTTATTTTTATTTTTTCTCCCTTTTCAACGCTTTCAGCATTTGATACGATCTTGCCGTTTTCCTTATATACGATGCTGTAACCTCTTTTTAACACGCCCGTAGGATTCAATGCTTCAATATGTCCGTTTAGCATTTTAATTTGTTGCTCATACGATGTTATCCTCATATTCATGATATCTCTTAAGCGAATCTCATCCATATTCAACCTTAACTTCTCATCTTCTACTCTAAAAAGCGGTTCGGCCAAGCATCTTGCCTGTTTAAGCCTATCAAGCTCCATTTGCTTTATTTTACAATTAGTAAGCGGCATAACAGCTATTTTTTTGCTGTACTCCGCGATTTTCTCTACCAATTCACTAAAAACCGGCACAGCCAATTCTGCTGCAGCAGATGGTGTAGGCGCCCTTAAGTCAGCTGCAAAGTCTGTCAGCGTATAATCCGTTTCATGTCCCACCGCAGATATTACGGGCACGGAACATTCCGCCACTGCTCTTACTGTCGCTTCTTCATTAAACGCCCACAAATCTTCTATTGAACCGCCGCCGCGTCCTACAATAACAACGTCGCAACATTTCGTATTACTTATGTATTTTAATGCTCTTGTAATCTCAGGTGTGGCATTCTCTCCCTGCACAGAAACGTGAAAAAGTTTCAAATTCATCATAGGAAAACGCCTGCTTATGACATTTTGTATATCTCTTATTACAGCACCTGTTTCTGAGGTAACTACTCCTATACAATTCGGTAACTCCGGGATTTTTCTCTTGCGCGATTGTTCAAAAAGCCCCTCTGCTTGCAATTTTACTTTCAATTCCTCATATGCCGCATACAGCGCACCAATGCCGTCCGGAACGATTTTACGCGCATACAATTGGTACACTCCGTCCCTTTCGTATACGGAAATGCTGCCGTACACCAACACTTTCATGCCATCTTTCGGCCTAAATTGCAACTCATTAACCTGACTTGAAAACATCACGCATTTCAGCACTCCTCCTGCATCCTTCAAACTGAAATACGCATGACCCGAATTATATATCTTAAAATTAGAAATCTCCCCACTGACGTATATACCTGACAAATTAGCGTCATACGCCAACAAAGATTTTATGTAATTGTTGACGTTTGAGACAGTAAGTATCTTTGCTTTATCAGGTATTTGATTCACTGTAAACACTTCCCAAAATACCATTTATAAAGCTGCTTGCATCTGCATGGCTGTATTTTTTTGCAAGCTCAACGGCTTCATTTATAGAAACACTTGACGGTATATCTTCTTTATAAAGTATTTCAAATATAGCAACACGAAGTATTGCAAGGTCAATTTTTGACATCCTGTCTATCGTCCAATCCTTTGAATATTTCACAATATATTCGTCTATAGACTTAACGTTCTCTACAACACCTTGTAATACATCTTTTATAAAAATTTTATCCAATACATCAGATTCGTCTTCTGTAAGACTGTCTGCGTAAACCTCCAACATTTTGTCAATGTCCGGCTTTTCTGTAACTTCGTTATCCGGTTCATCTTTGCTTATAAAAAGTCTTGCTTCAGTAAAAGTATTCTGGAATATTATTTTTACTGCAGCTTCTCTTGAAATGCGTCTGCTCATGATTTATTCTCCTTGTATAAATATTACCTGTAAGATCCCGGAGGAAGTATTTTATCAAGTATATTCTTTATAAACGTCTTATCCTTTTGAATCTGTTTGCCTATGATATAACCTACTACGACACAAACTGCTATAAATAAAGTTTCAAGTATGCCTAACTTTATAAACGAAAGGCCTATCAATAAACCAATCAAAGCACCGTTTATAGCATAAAAATGTTGTCTGTAAAATCTATAAATTCTTCTTAACATACTTTATTCCTCCGCTTTGCTTGCTGAGGTAACACCATCAACACTGATATCAACAAGGGCCACATTAATTTCCATTGTATTTTTTACCGATTCCTTTATTCGTTCTTGAACGCTTTTACACAGTGAAGGTACGTTGACATCAGGATAAACAGTCAGCTTTACGTGAATTTCAACACCTTTTTTTGTGAATTTAGCTTTTGATTTTGCATCCTTAACTCCACCGAATCTTTTAGAAAGTGCAAGTGCAATGTTTTCTATTGAATTTGCCGAGATACGCACAACACCTGTTTCATTGTTTGTGCAGAAATAAGTATTGGATCTTCGCCCTTTTATTCCGGATGTAAGTACAGCAATATTCAAAGCAAAAAATACCAAACCGAAAACAAAGAGCATCGCATCATACTGATTCGAACGGTAAAAAGTAACCTTAAAGTACTCTAACAATGCCTCCATTATTTTCTTATCTGAAAAAGGAGAAATCATAATAATTCCACATATAATAGTGGAAATAAAAGCATATAACGCTACAAGAATCCTGTATAAGATGTTCATTAAGTACCACTCTCGCTTTCGTCATTTTTATTGCTGTCCTCGCTGTAATCAATTCCCTGTATATGAATATTAACAGCATCCACCACTATGCCGGACAGCGACTCTATCGTGCTTTTTACTGTTTCCTGTATCTCGTACGCTAAGTCAGGTATCCTATATCCGTATTTTACCACAACGTACAAATCCACAGTCGTAGACTCATTTTTGGTAACTACTTTAACACCCTTTGAGAGATTCCTGCGTCCGAAAACTTCTGCAATACCACCGGCAAAGCCTCCGCTCATGCCTGCAACGCCTCTGACTTCTGACGTAGCAACACCTGCCATAACTGCAATGGCTTCGTCTGTAATCATCATATTGTCGCTGTCTTCAAACAAGTCAGAGACATCATTTTCAACGTCACGCGTAGTTTGTTCGTCAAATTCTGACATCAGTTAACCCCCCAAAGTGTTAAACTTCAAAATATTGTCATTCTATAATACTCTCATCCCATCCTGCCGGTTTGTCAATATTCATAAGATATACAACAGATGCAGCAATGTTTGAAAGTCCGAAGTTACCTTCTTTCACCTTATATTTATCTTTGTTTGCAGTATTATCATAGAAAATACAAGGAACAGGATTCAATGTATGAGCAGTTTTTGCCTTAGGCTTGCCATCTGCATTGTATACTACTTTTCCTTTTTTAACTTCATACATTTCATCAGCATTACCATGATCTGCTGTAATAATGGCCATGCCACCCATTGCATCTATAACAGGAAGAATTCTTGCAAGGCACAAATCAACTGTCTCAACAGCAATCTTGGCAGCAGCCATATTTCCTGTATGTCCTACCATATCTCCGTTTGCGAGATTGATACGGGCATATTTATATTTTCCTGTCTGAAGCTCTTTAATCAAAGCATCCGTAGCTTCGGCCGCCTTCATCCAAGGTCTCTGTTCAAAAGGAACAACGTCTGATTTAACTTCGATATACGTTTCAAGTTCTTCATCAAACTTGCCGCTCTTGTTACCGTTCCAGAAATATGTCACGTGTCCGAACTTCTGTGTCTCCGCTACAGCCA
>JAGAQK010000025.1 GCA_017622825.1 Clostridia bacterium
AAAAAAGGGGCAAAGACTCAGGCAGAAAAGTAAATTAGGATTTAGCTAATCTGCATCACGATATAGTCTGTTGTCTTTAAGCAGTGTAAAGACTAACCGAACGAATTTACGAGCAGTTAATGCGAGTGCACGTTTGTGTTGGCATCTGTTTACCTCATTGTATTTGAGGTGGTAAAAACGGCTGTATTCCTTGTCGCATCTTACAAGAGAAAAAGCTGCTTCACACAGATAATATTTTAAGAATCGATTACCGGAACAAATAAGCCTTGTTGATTCGGCCTCAAAGTTTCCGGATTGATGTTGAGTCCAGGCAAGCCCTGCATATTTTGCAAGTCCTGCTTGATTTTCAAAACGATTGATATCTCCAATTTCAGCAACGATACCGGCGGATAAAACCGGACCGATGCCGGGAACAGAGGTCAATACGTTTGGCAAGAGTTCCATTTGGGCAGAAATTGCCTTATCGAATTCTTTGATTTGAGTTTCCAATGCCTTTATCGAGGTAATGGAGATAGATAGCACCTGATTAACGGAGTCATTTACAGTCTTAGGTAGACGATAAGAGCTCCGAGCCGCTTTTTGAATGGCTTTAGCTACTGAATCAGGATCAGGGAAACGGTTTTTTCCTTTGTCCACAATAAACTCAGTAAGTTCATGTAAGTCCATGTAAGCTAAAGCTTCTGCTGACTTGAACTCATCGTAGACAGCCAAGGCGGTGGTGCTGAAGGTATTTGAAAATACCTTCTCCTGCGTCATAGTAGAATACTTCTTGAACAGTAAATTCATGAAACGTTGTTTCTCTTTAGTGAGGTTGCAAACTGCGAAATAACGTGCTCTTGTTAAGTTCTGAAGAGCTTTGTAGCGGTAATCTGCAAAGTAAACTTCTTTGTTGATTCTACCGAAACGCAGGCAGTCAGCAATGACAAAAGAGTCCACAAAATCGTTCTTAGGCAAGTCATTGTAAGCATCTTTAAACTTTTTGACTTGCTTAGGATTGAGGACATGAATCTTTCTGTTGAAGGATGCTAAAGAGGCATCTTCTCTTAAGAAATAAACTAAATTGTCACCGTAAACGGAGGTTGCTTCAAGTCCAATCAAGACGGTGTCAAGAGAATAGGATTTTAAAGCAGATAAGATTCTTTTTACTAATTGAATAGAACCATCATGTGAGTTGGCAACGGTGAAGTTGCAAACCTTATCTCCGTTAGGAAGCATAAGATAAACGACATTAGATTTGCTGCTTACATCAATTCCGACGTAAAGTGGGTTCATAAGATCACCTTCTTTCGTTATGAGATTTGAGTGTTCAATCGGCTTGGTAAAACCCATGATCATGGAGCATCGACACCCTCGCATATAAGAATCCGGCTTAAGTTGGACAGATGCGAAACCACACTGCTAAATGGTTGTCCGAAGCTTAAGCAAACAGCCAGCCGGTTTGAAGCTAACTTCCATGTCAGGGGAACAGACTTAGTATGAAGCAACCGAACTCGGTTCAACAAGGAGTGAAAGAACTATTACCTGATTGACACTGAGACAATTATATCATGGGCTTAACAAGCCTATTGAAAAAATTTTATTAAGTTATATGGATACAAATTATGTATCTAAAAAATATTATACGAGGAGTGAAAAAATGTTTGACAAAATTTTAAATGTTATTGAAGACATATGGTCGATAGGAATCGTTCGCTTTGTTGTCTATATTGCAGTAGCTTTCATTGCTGCAGGCATTGCAAAGTGGCTTGTAACTAAGTTGCTGAAGCTTTTGAAGCTGGACAAGAAGTTCGATAAATGGGGTGTTAATGAAGGACAGATCGGTACGTCCATGAAGTTCGTAGGTAAGCTTGTTTACCTTATTGTGTTCCTTTTGTTCTTGCCAAGTGCTCTTGAGGCAATAGGTATTACAAGTATCAGCAATCCGATAAATGGTTTTGTTGGAAGCTTTATTGATTACGTGCCTAACATTATTGCCGCTGCAATCCTCATTTACGTAGGTGTTTTGATTGCACAAATTCTCGGACAAATCGTGTCTGTTCTTCTTAAAAAGACAAAGATTGATTCTTTGATTAAGAGAAAAGACGGTGAGCAGAGCATATTGCTCTCTGATATTATCGTTAAGATTATGTCAAGTGTCATCATTCTTGTGACAATAGTTGCTGCTTTGGATGTTATCGGTATTGAGGCTATTTCTGCTCCTGCTACGGGAATTATAAATGCTATTTTTGACGCAATTCCTTCTGTCATTTTGGCAGTAGTTATCGTTACTGTAGGAATCCTTGTGGCAAGCCTCGCTTGCAACCTTCTCTATAACGTTTTGATTGCTACGAATTTCGACAACGTTGCGAAAAAGGTTCTCCCTCAGATTAAGGTTTCTGCTACAAAAGTAGTGGTAAATATAGTAAAAACTATTATCATTATATTTGTTGCCGGACAAGGTATCGAGGCACTTAACCTTGCATTCCTCTCCATGATCGTTGCATCAGTCGTATCTTACTTGCCTCTCGTTATAAAGGCTGCAGTTATTCTTTTCGTGGCATTTATCGGCGCAAATATGCTGGAAGGTGTTATTGTTAAAAATAATCCTAAAGCAACAAATCTTGCAAAAATCGTTAAAGTTGGCATCTTTACACTTGCAGGCTTCATGATTTTGAGCCAGCTCGAGATTGCAGCAACTATCGTTAATACGGCATTCGTTGTAACAATTGCTGCTGTTGCAGTTTCCTTTGCTCTCGCATTTGGCTTGGGCGGCAAAGACTTCGCGAAGAAGACTCTTGACAAAATGGATGAAAAGATTGAAAGCAATTGCGATAATAAAGAAGATAAATAATTCAGAGAATATCGTATAGAGATTTTAAGAAGCCGGATGGTACTTGGTTGTGTCCTCCGGCTTTCTGGCTTTTCTTGATGTGTTGGCAAGTTGATAGAGACTGCCGGCGATTTAATAGAAATAAGGAGAAATGAATTATGCAAGAAATTAAATGTCCTAAATGTGGAGAGGTATTTCAGGTTGATGAGACCGGATATGATCAAATTGTGCGACAAGTTCGCGATAAGGAATTTTTTAATGAAATGGAACGACGCGAGAAAGAAAGCGCGGCAATGAGAAAAAAAGAATTTGAGCTTATCCAGATGCAAGACGCCCAAAAACGCGCCGCGGAAATTGCAAAAAAAGAAGCGGAGCTTTCCGTAAAAGAAAGACAGATTGCAGAATTACAAGCAAAATTGGAGGCAAGTGAAACAGCGAAAAAGCTCGCTGTAGCAGAAGCTGTTGAGAAGAAAAACGAAGAGCTGAGTCGAAAAACATCAGAAATAGCCGAACTTAAAGGAGAACTCAAAAGCAAAGAAACAGAAAGTCAACTGAGTGAGAAATCTCTAAAAGAGCAGTATGAGAGCAAGCTCAAGCTTAAGGACGAACAGATTGAATACTACAAGGATTTCAAGGCACGTCAATCTACAAAAATGATTGGGGAGAGTTTGGAGCAGCACTGCCTTACACAATTCAATTCATTGCGCATGACAGCCTTCCCGAACGCGTATTTCGAAAAGGATAACGACGCCAAAACAGGAAGCAAGGGCGATTTTATTTATCGTGAATGCGGAGAGGACGGTACCGAATTCATTTCCATTATGTTTGAAATGAAAAACGAGGCTGATATGACAGCCACAAAGCATAAAAACGAGGATTTTTTCAAAGAATTGGACAAGGATCGTAACGAAAAGGGCTGCGAATACGCGATACTCGTTTCGTTGCTGGAAATAGATAACGAGCTGTACAACAACGGCATTGTGGACGTATCCTACAAATACCCCAAAATGTATGTCATCCGCCCGCAGTTTTTTATACCGATAATCACACTGCTACGGAACGCGGCGCAAAACTCGTTACGTTATCGGCAGGAGCTTGAAGTTGTCCGCAATCAACAGGTGGATATACTTCATTTTGAAGAAAATATGAATGCGTTCAAAGAAGGATTTGCGCGCAACTACCGTATAGCCAGCGAAAAGTTTGCGACGGCAATCGAAGAAATTGATAAAACCATAGACCATCTTCAAAAGACGAAGGCGGCGCTTCTTTCTTCTGAAAACAATTTGCGCCTTGCAAACAATAAAGCTGACGAGCTGACTATAAAAAAACTAACCAAAAATGCACCGTCTGTTAAAGCTATGTTTGATGAAATTAAGAGTAACTAAACGAATACATATTATTTTATTTGTTGTCGTCATCAAAAGAGAACAACACGTTAATAGGGACATCAAGAATTTTAGCGAAAACCAAAATCTCGGTATCTCTCAAAAAGCGTTCGCCTGACTCAATCCTGCTTATTGCAGTACGGTCGATGTTTATTCCGGCCGCTTGAAGAGCTTCTGCGAGGGCATCCTGGGTCATTTTCTTATGCTCTTCATCATACTGACCTGTCCGGATAAGGTGGATTTGCTTACCGCAAACGTTCTTTTCTCTGTGGTAAAGATCTTCTTTCATAAAAATGTTCCTCTTATAAAGTTTTTTTGCTGTTTTTATTATAACATATAATGTTAAATAGCAAAAGGCTTTTTACCAATTTGGTATAGAAATTTCGGCACGAGATAGATAGCGTATGTAATTACAGCCTGAAATATACGAAAACTACCGTATACCGTTGCGGTAGTTTTCGTTCTCTCTGCACTTATTTTATTACGTCCGGTATCATTGATTCCAAAGGGCTTTCTGAGTGTGAAGCAGTAGGGTTTGCTGTAGGAGTAGAAGTAGAAGTAGAAGGAGAACTACTCGAAGAATGATCTGGATTGTCGCCAACGTCGCCATCCTTTTTTGTACAGCCACAAAGGAAAAGAGATAAGCAAAGTACAGCAATTGTTAAAATGCTGATAAATAATTTTTTTGTATTCATATTTAAACCTCCGAAAGATTTATAAAATATAAGAGAAAACTTCTCTTGCACATACTATTTGTTGAAAAACAAAAAATTATGCAATATTATAAACGAAATTGCTCACTAATCATCAAAATAAGTTCCCTGGCGGTTAAAGAAAAAGAAGAACTTTTAACACTGTACCCTAAAATCGAAAACAATATATCATCCTTGTCGGAATGCTTGCAGATGAAGGCAACCGCGCTGTTTATGGCACGCTCCACATGCCGCGAAGTCGTGTCGAATTCGGTAGAAATTTTCTCGTAGATTTTATAAGACTCCATAGGCAGCTTAGAAGTTCTCAAAGCATTATATGTTATCGCCCTTTTCAAAAAAACGTATCCCGAATGATAAATGGGTAGTTTTAAAGAGTGCAAAATATCATCAGCCTTCTGCGCGGCAACACTCTCGGATTTATCTTGAGGTGACAGCTCCCTTCCGTGCCTGCTGACAATTTGCAAAGAGCTTCTCAAAACAGAAGGGTTGTCAAGATTTTCCATAAAAATGTCAGCGCCGCTGTCGATAGAATCAGAAATATGCGCCTCGCCGCTTTTGGAAGACGCCGTAGCGATTATTTTTACGGAACACTTGTGCTCTTTGCAAATTTCTCTGATGGTTGTAGTCATACTGCCATTTTCTGCCGACAAATCACAAATAAGAATGTCGGGCGATAAAACACGACATAAATCTATAATGTCGGTAGAGTATTTTGAAGATGCAATTACAGAGGCTTCGTTAATTTGGGAAATATTGCCGGCAACTTTTTTTAGATAGTTCACATCTTCTATAGCAGTTATTATTTTAAGATTTTTATTCCTAAGCAAAATATAAGCCTCCTTAAAAATCGTACCATCTTATATTATCACAAATACGAAAAAAGTCAAACATATATACGAAATTGCCAAAAAATGGAAAATTATTTCCCGGGAAATAATGCGGTTTTTTTGACAAATAAAGACACAGTGTGATAGAATGCGCCTACTCGGTATATACAGAATAAACGCAGCACGCCGATAGTATTCACAAAGGAAAAAATTTACAAATGAGAAAGGTGATTGCTGTGAGAAAAGATTCTTATTCAGTATTGATCGTGGATGCAGATGAAGCATTTGCAGACACATTGGGAATGCGTGTTATAGCACGCAGTAACTTAACGTTGTGTGGCAAAGTATATAGCGGAGACGCTGTTTTGCCGGTTGTCAGAGAAAAGAGACCGGAGATAATTATTATGGACCTTACTTTGCCGGCATTGGATGGCATAAGCGTTATACGTATGCTCCAAAAAGAGCTGACGTACAAGCCGATAATCATTATAACGTCGGCATATTCGAACGAGATGCAGAGGTATCTTATAAATGATATACCGAATGCATATTTTGTGAGAAAGCCCGTTTCGTGTGAACATTTGCTTGATAGGACGGGAGAGCTTGTAAGAGCTGCAGCAGGCATGTATGCGAGGGCAGCAGGAGAAAACATTGAAGCGGAGCGAGCCTTTTACAGGATATTAAAGCACAACAATGAAGACTCGACGTATAAGAGGGTAACCGGATTATTGCATGATTTGGGAGTGCCTGCTCATTTAACTGGATATGGGTATTTAAGAGAGGCCGTCTGTATGGTAATAGAAAACCCGATACTGATAAATAATATGACGAAGCAAGTATATCCAACATTGGCTGCAAGACATAATAAGACTGTGGCAAGCATAGAAAAAGCAATACGAACGGCTGTGGAAGTATCGTGGAACAGAGGTAAAGTAGAAATACTGGAAGAAGTTTTTGGCTTTACAGTGAACGTACAAAAAGGAAAACCGACCAACACAGAGTATATCGCGATGTTAGCGGATCGCTACAACGTTTGGATGAAATGATATAATAGCTTGTTGTTTTTGAAAAAACACGTGAGAACAATATTATTTTCAAGAACAACAAGCTCCTAAAAAAAGCCATTAAAACGACATATTTATATGATATAATATAACAAATAACGTATGATGGAGAGATTAAAATGGCAAAAATTTTAATTGCAGACGATAATAAACAGATAACTTCTGTACTTGCAGAATATGCAAAGAAAGAAGGATATACAGTGCAGATTGCGACAGACGGAGTTGAAACAATTGAAAAATATAAAAGTTTCGATCCTGATTTGATATTGCTTGATGTTATGATGCCGAGAATGGACGGTTTTGAAGTCTGCCGGGACATAAGACGAGAATCAAACGTGCCAATTATAATGGTAACGGCACGAGGTGAAGATTTTGAAAAAATAATGGGACTTGATATAGGTGCAGATGATTATATAGTAAAACCGTTTTCGTGCGGAGAAGTTATGGCAAGAGTAAGAGCAATACTGCGCCGAATCAGCCTAAGCGTTGATAACAGCAAGATATTTACATGTGGCAATTTGACAATAAATCTTGAAAATTACGTAGTAGAAATAGAAAATAATCCCGTAAGATTAACAAAGAAAGAAATAGAAATACTTTGGACGTTAGCAGCCAATACAAATAAAGTATTTTCAAGAGATTCTCTGCTTGACAAGCTTTGGGGATTTGATTTCTATGGAGACAGCAGAACGGTAGATTCACATATTAAGAGATTAAGAGCCAAATTAGATGAATTTCCACACAAAGGATGGGAAATTGAGACAATTTGGGGTGTGGGATATAAATTCTCGGTAAAATAACTCGTATGGAAGATAAAAAATATAAATTTAAAATATCATCAAAGCTTACATTGTGCTTTACAATTGCCATATTGTTGTTTGCGATTGTGATAGGCACAATATTTACAGTATTGTTTCGCGATTACACCGAATCATTATATCAGGAAAACATGAAAAAAACGGCACGTTCTATATCAACGGTAATAACAAGCTTGATAAAGGATGGCGGCACAGGTTCGCTGTGGGAGGCTTTTTCCGAAAAAAGAGGAGACAATACATTGCCGCAGGGCCCTATAAACAGAAAACCGGACGGAGCAGTATATATTGACGGACCAAGGCTTATCCGTTTTGTAAAAGAAATAACAGATGCCGAAGTCTGGGTGATTGATTCAAAACACACAATACTTACCACGTCTAAGGATTCAGAGACAGAATACAGTGCAAAATTTGTTTTTGACAAAATGTCTGAAGATGCCAAGCAGTTTATCTATAAGGTTTTTGAAGGCGAAGGATACGAGGTCTGCGGAGAAAGCTTTTCGTCCCTTTTGGGAGAAGAATATATGTCGGTTGGTGTGCCGGTGTATACTATAAGAGGTGAAGTGACAGGTGCTGTACTTATACATACTCCCGAAAGTGAAATGATGGAAGAAATAGACAGCGGTATGTTCATATTGCTTATGAGTAGTGTTCTTGCATTTTTGATAGGATTGTTTATTTCTGTTATGATTTCAAGAACGATTGCTAAACCGCTGAAAAGAATAAATAATGCGGCGTTGTTAATTTCCGAAGGAGATTATACGGTAAAGACGAATGTGAAAGGAAACGATGAAATTGGTGAACTTGCACATACAATGGATGAAATGGGAGAAAAACTGCACAGAGCAGAAATAGAAAGTGACAAACTGCAGCAAATGAGGCAGGATTTTGTGGCTAATATTTCTCATGAGCTGAGAACACCGGTTACTGTAATACGCGGTTCATTGGAAGCGCTTTGCGACAAGGTTGTTACCGAACCGGAAATGGTAGCTGAATACCATAAACAGCTTTTGGGTGAGAGCATCTATATGCAAAGGCTTGTAAATGATCTGTTGGATCTTTCAAGACTTCAGAATCCCGATTTTAGCATAAACATTACGGAGTTTAATCTTTGTGACTGCATAAGCGATGCGGTGAGAAGTGGCAGGCGAATTGCATCAGAAAAAGGAATTAACATAGGGTTTGAATCTGATACGAGCGTATATTTGTTTAAAGGCGATTATGACCGCGTGAGGCAAATGCTTCTTATAATAATTGATAATGCGATAAAATTTACCGATGACACAGAAAACTGCGTGACAGTGTCTTTCAAGAGTGGAGAAGTAACAATCACAAACGTGGGACAGGGTATAAAAGCAGAAGATTTGCCTGTGATTTTTGAGAGATTTTACAAGTCGCGCTCAGAGAAAAACAAAAACGGTACAGGTCTCGGTCTTGCTATAGCAAAGCAGATTGCATCAAGACATCAAATCGGTATATCTGTAAGTAGCACAGAAGGCGGAGAGACAACATTTCGGTTTGTATTTCCTCAGGAAATATGATATTGTAAGTACTGTTATCTGATTTTTGAAACGGCGGTACTTTATGTTTGATAAACAATGGATTTTTGATATAAAAAAACATAATGAATATACTGAATTCTGCGAAGAAAACGGCAGAAAAACATCTTTTGTGGACGAGATTATGTATAAAAGAGGTATTGACGGCAGGATAGGAGGCGTTGAAATGCTTTCCGACCCGTACATACTGCCTGATATGGCGAAAGCTGTTGACAGGATTATGAATGCCGTAGAAGATGGCGAAAAAATAGCCGTATTCGGAGATTATGATGCAGACGGTGTTACAGCGACAGCCGTTTTGTACCACTTTTTGAAAAATGTGATGGAAGCAGACGTCATTATGTATATTCCCGACAGACTCACAGAAGGCTACGGAATGTCCACGGCTGCCATTGATACTATCGGTACAGAGGGTGTCACGCTGATAATCACTGTGGATAACGGTATTGTGGCGTTTGAACAGATAGAATATGCTATGGGAATGGGAATTGACGTCGTTGTGACAGACCATCACAAGTGCGGAGACCGACTGCCGACATGTTGCGCAGTAGTAAATCCCTGTATTATAAAAGAAGAAACACCTTTGAGCCGGTTGTGCGGTGCAGGCGTTGCATTTACGCTCATAAGAGCGATTGCGGATGAAATGGGCGCTGCAGAAGAAATTTATAAATATATACCGATTGTAATGATAGGAACGCTGGGGGACGTCGTGCCGCTTGCGGGTGATAATCGCATAATTGTAAAGTACGGCATGGAAAATATTTCCGGATTCGGATGGACGGGCTTAGATAAATTAATTGAAAAAATAAATACCGGAAAAGCAACAAGCACAAGCATTTCATCCATGTTTGTGTCATTTCAGCTTGTACCAAAACTTAATGCAGCCGGTAGACTCGGTAACGCAGTGCGAGCATTTGAACTGTTAATATGCGAAGACGAGGCAGAGGCAGAATGTCTTGCAGAAGAGCTTATACAAGAAAATGCAAAAAGACAAGAAAAAGAAGCCGAAATTGTAGAAATGGCAATGCAAGAAGAGAATATAAAGACATCAGATACAGATGCCGTAGTTGTCGCTCTCGGAGAAAATTGGCACCACGGAGTTATTGGTATCGTGGCGGCGAGAATTACAGAAAAATATAAAAAACCGTCATTTGTGCTCACTATTGATAAAGACAGTACAGAAAGCGCAGGTATTAACGTAGCGAAAGGTTCCGCAAGGTCGGTAAAAGGCTTTGATTTACATAAAGCACTCACTTCGTGCGCAGATTTACTCGTACAGTTCGGCGGACATGAAATGGCGGCAGGTTTAAGTATAAAAGTAGATAAAATTGAAGAATTTATAAAAAGAATAAATAAGTTTGCAGAGGAAAACGCAGAAAGCATCATGCCGGCCAATATTGAAATAGATGCAGTGGTGGCTCCCGAAGAGATTTCCGTAGAAACTGTTGAAAAATTAGCTGATCTTGAACCATACGGCCCCGGCAACGTGCAGCCGGTGTTGTGCGTGAGAAATTTGCAACCAATCAGTTGTACGAAGGTCGGAGAGAAGGGCAAACACTTGAGAATGACATTTTGCGCAGAAGCTTCCGACGGCAGAAAGCTGAGCTTTGAAGGAATCGCATTTTCCCGGGGAGCGTATGAAGGAATGGTGAAAAGCATCGGGAAAGTGTGTAGCGTAGCGTGCAGAGCAGAAATAAACGTGTGGCAGGGAAGAAAAGGTGTTTCGCTGCTGATTTCTGATATTTTTGATGGGGATTATAATATTGATAAGATATTAAAATGTGTGTATAATAGCGATTACACTACCGATTGGGGTTTCACGCTGCAAAGGGAAACTCTGGTTGTGATGTACAAGCAGTTTGCCAAATTCGGGGAAAGTTTTAAGTTTAACGATTTGTACCGTGTGAGAGATAATATGAGAAAAATGGGAATTCAGTGCACGTGGTACGCAGTAAGAAATGGTTTGGATGTTTTTATTGAGCTTGGATTGATTAAACGTAAGGATAAACAGACTTTTATTATCGAAAAAAATACTGAAAAGGTGGACCTGACAAAGTCGGGGATTTATAAAAAGGCACAGGCGGAGGTGTAATGGGAGTGGAATACGTAGCACAATTTGAAGAATTAAAAAAATTACTTAAAGAAAAAAATAATGATGTAGACCTTTCTGTTCTTGAAAAGGCATTTAAACTCGCGGATGAGAAGCACACTGAGCAAAAACGAAAATCCGGCGAGCCTTTTATTATTCACCCTGTTGCTGTTGCCACGATGCTTGCGGAGATGGACATGGATATGCCGTCGATAGTTGCAGGTATGCTTCATGACGTTATAGAGGATACGCCCGTTACGACAGACGAAATGCGCGAAATGTTCGGAGAAGAGATAACTTATCTCGTTGACGGCGTTACGAAGCTTAAAAGAATACCGACCTCCACAAAAGAAGAGCTTCAAGCGGAGAATTTGCGCAAAATGTTTCTCTCAATGGCATCTGACATACGAGTTATAGTTATTAAGCTTGTTGACAGATTGCACAATATGAGAACGCTTCAATATATGAATACTGATTCTCAAATTACAAAAGCAAGAGAAACGTTGGAGATTTACACACCGCTGGCCCACAGACTCGGTATGACGAAGATTAAATGGGAGCTGGAGGATTTATGTTTTAAATATCTTGAGCCGGAGTCTTACAACAATCTTGTTGCGCAAATCACACAAAGAAGAGACCAACAGGAGGCATATATAAAGAAGGTTCTTGATTCAATAAAAGCCAGACTTGATGAAGCGGGAATAAAAGCTTTCCTTGACGGCAGACCGAAGCATTTTTACAGCATTCACAAGAAAATGATTTCTCAGAATAAAGCACTTAGCCAGATATATGATTTGCTTGCGATACGAGTAATAGTGGACACGGTAAAAGAGTGTTATACAGTGTTCGGTATAATACATGATATGTACACACCGATGCCGGGAAGAATTAAGGACTATATCGCTATGCCAAAGCCAAATATGTATCAATCGCTTCACACGACACTTATCGGACCTGACGGACAACCGTTCGAGGCACAGATTCGTACGTGGGAAATGCATAAAACGGCAGAAATCGGTATTGCAGCCCATTGGAAGTATAAAGAAAAGGGCGGCAGCAAGAATTCCGGAGAAAAAACAGCAGAATATGACGGCAAACTTGAATGGGTGCGCAATCTTTTAGACAACCAAAAAGAAATCGAAGACCCCAACGAGTTTGCACAGACGTTTAAAATGGACCTTTTCACGGACGAAGTATTTGTTTTTACACCAAAAGGCGACGTGAAATGCTTGCCTAAGGGTTCTACGCCGATTGATTTTGCATATGCGATTCACAGCGCGGTTGGCAACAAAATGATAGGCGCGAGAGTAAACGGAGAAATAAAACCGCTTAACCATAAGCTCCGCACGGGAGATTTCGTAGAAATTATCACTTCAAAATCAAACAACCATGGGCCCAGCAGAGATTGGCTCAGCGTGGTAAAAAGCTCTGAGGCAAAAAGCAAAATTCGCCAATGGTTTAAAAAAGAATGTCGCGACGAGAATATTGAGCGTGGCCGAGAGTGCATAGAAAGAGAACTTAAAAAACAAGGATATAAATACGAGCAGCTTATAAAAAACGAGTGGATTGACCCGATTTTGAAAAAATATAAGTTCTCCTCGTATGAGGATTTGCTCAATGTTATCGGTTTTGGTGAAATAAGTGCGCAAAAAATAATCAATATTCTCAAAGAAGAGTATATAAAATCAATCAGCGGCAGCAAAGAAGAAGAAATTCTTGCTAAAATTGAGGGCAATAAGAATAAGAAAGAAAAGCAGAAGCATATGTCGGATCACGGCATTATCGTAAAAGGAATCGACAACTGCCTCATAAGACTTTCAAGGTGCTGCAACCCTGTACCGGGAGACTCGATAGTAGGTTACGTCACGAAAGGCCGAGGAGTGTCGGTACACAGGACGGACTGTCCCAATATTGTAGCAATGAGCGAGTCCGAAGACAGAGTAATCGACGTACGCTGGGCAGGAGAAAGCAAAAACACGTATATTGTGGATATCTCCATACAAGCAGTTGACAACAGCATACTGCTTTTGCAAATTGCAAAGCTTATAGCAGAAATGAAGTTGCCGATGAAAGCCATAAATGCCAGAACAACACGTGATAATTATGAGCTCATCGACCTTACGATAGAAATTACAGACAGAAGCGAGCTCGATAGACTCGTCAAAAAAATAAACGGTCTTGAGAACGTGCTCGACGTCAGCAGAACTGTAAAATAACGTATTTTAAAGATTTAAGGTGTTTTTATGATAAAATTTAAACGATTCACACAAGGTTTATTAGGCTCTAACACGTACGTAATATGGGACGAAGCCACAAAACAGGCAGCAGTAATAGATACGGGAAACGATGTGCAACTTGCAAAAGACGTTATAGATGCAGAAAAACTGACGTTAAAATACATCATTCTCACTCATGCACATTATGACCACATACATTTTTTGCCGGAATACAAAAAAACGTATCCCATGGCAAAAGTAGTTATTCATGAGCTTGACAACGCCATGCTCGGTAGCCCCAGACTTAACGCCTCAGTGCTTTTCGGCCCCGCTCACGTATATGACAAAGCAGATGTATCCGTGCAAGACGGCGACGAGCTGCTGCTTGGAGATGCGATATTGTCAGTAATTCACACGCCCGGTCACACACCGGGAGGTATATGCATATTGACAGAAAATATGCTTTTTTCGGGAGACACGCTATTTTATGCAGGCTTTGGCAGAACGGACTTAGGAGCAGGCGACGTGAAATTAATGGCAGCATCAATAGACAAGCTGTATGCTATGGACCCGACCATAACCGTTTACCCCGGCCACGGCACAAAAACAACAATCGGCAGAGAACGAGACGAGAACCCATACATGTATTTTTAACGATATTTACAACGAAGTGAGACAAATGCAGGAAATAAAAGACTTTTCACCTGATAAAATTTATATGGGTTTCCCCGAAGAGCTACAGCCCCACTACGCATACGAGGCAGTGCAAATATTCAACGATTGCGGCGCCTTCCCGACTTTCGTGCCATTTTCGTCTACGGAAAGCACCGATTGCAGCGGGATTTGGCTGCAAAAAGGTGATGAGAGGCGAAACATTCCGTATTTCGCAGAAAAAAACGAGAAAACTGAGCACAAACTGCAAAAAAGAGAAATGTACAAAATAATGAGCGAATTTACAGGTTACAGCTCACCGTGGGGATGTATGACAGGCGTAAGACCCGCAAAAATTGTAAACGGAATGTTCGCGTCAGGCATGAATTATGATGAAGCAGTGGCAGAATTGCAAGAATTTTATATGGCTCGCCGCGAAAAAGCAGAGCTTGCAGCAACAACAGCTTGCAATCAAGACTTATTTTTGAAAAATCAGGAAGAACACCCGGAGAACATAGCCATATATGTAGGGATACCTTTTTGCCCGACGAGATGCCTGTATTGCTCGTTCACATCGCAACCTATATCGAAATATGCAAAAATAGTAGACGCGTATCTTGATTTATTGGAAGAAGAAATGCGCGCGGTTGTACCGGAGCTTCTGTCAAAAGGATACAAAATAGAAACGCTTTACATAGGAGGCGGCACTCCAACATCGCTATCGGAGAAGTCATTTGAAAAATTCATGAGATTTGTGACAGATATTGTAAATCCCGCAGATTTAAAAGAATTTTCACTTGAAGCAGGAAGACCGGACAGTATAACAGAAGGAAAATTACAAATTGCCAAAAAGCTGGGAGTGTCGCGGATAAGCATAAACCCCCAAACTATGAACAACGAGACACTTAACGTAATAGGGCGCCGCCACACGGCCGAAGATATAGAAACGGCGTTTGAAATGGCGCGCCGTGCAGGCTTTGATAACATAAACATGGATATAATAGCAGGCCTGCCGGGGGAAGAAATTTCCCATTTCACGTATACTTTGAATAAAATTTCCAACATGAAGCCGGATGGATTGACGGTGCATACTTTAAGTGTTAAGCGCGCGGCAGATTTAAAAAGAGATGCAAAAGCAGAAATGCTAAAGCACAACATCACCGGAGAAATGCTTATGGCAGCACAACAAACCGCCAAAGAAATGGAAATGCATCCTTTTTATATGTACAGGCAAAAAAATATGCTCGGCAACCACGAGAACGTTTCGTATTGCAGAAAAGGCTGCGAAAGTCCGTACAACGTGCACATAATGGAAGAAGATCAGACGATTTTTGCATTCGGAGCAGGGGGCGTCACAAAGCTTTGCCGCTACAAACAAGGAGAAAACGGTAAAGAAAGAGAAATAATCAGATCTTTCAACGTAAAAAGCGTTGAGGACTATATGAAGCGTTCACGCGAAATGGCAGAACGCAAACTCAGCCTCATTTAACTATTGAACCTTAAATATTGTATTCACAAGCTCGCATGCCTCGCCAAGTGTGCGGGCTTTAAAAATGCGGTCGCGAACCGCCGCCGCACCCTTTGCACCCTTAGTATACCAAGCAAGATGTTTTCGCATTTCGGTAATGCCGTGCTGCTCGCCCTTAAAAAGAACAGCATATTCTATGTGAGAATTAATAGTATTAATAATATCTTCGGCTGACGGAACATAAAAATTCTCTGCCGGCGTCAAAAGTTGCCTGAATATCCACGGCCGCCCAAGAGCGCCGCGCCCAATCATAATGCCGTCACAGCCGGTCTCTTTGAACATCTCAAGAGCCGTTTCGCCGGAAGTGATGTCACCGTTGCCGATAACAGGGATTTTAAGAGCCTCTTTCACACGCTTGATTGCTGTTTTATCACAATTTCCCGAGTAATATTCATCACGAAATCTACCGTGAACAGTAACCGCCGCCGCACCGCCGGCTTCCGCAGCAAGCGCCGCCTCCACGCAGCACTCGTTTGAAGAATCGTAGCCCTTTCGCATTTTAACGGTAACCGGCAAACCGCACCTTTCCGTCACGGCGCGCACAATTTTCTCAATGAGAGCGGGGTTTTTGAGCAGCGCACTCCCCTCGCCGTTTGAGGTTACTTTTTGCATGGGGCAACCCATGTTGATGTCAATTGCCACAACACCCCTACTACGGAATGTTTCTGCGCACTCCGCCATTATTTCCGGCTCAGAGCCGAAAATTTGCACGCTAAGAGGTGCTTCTTTAGGGTGTGAATCCGCAAGGGCAATGCTGTTGTTTCCTTTGTAATGTACGCCTTTTGCACTTATCATTTCGGAAAAAACGAGGCCGGGCGAATACGGTGCCTCCTTGCATACAATACGAAATGGCAGGTCAGTAACACCTGCAAGCGGTGCAAGCCAAACGTTGTTGTGAACTGTAAGGCTTAAGTCTTTGCCGTGAAGCGTGATTGGATGCACGTATGAATGCAATTCTTTTATGATTGCAGGATTTTCAGAAGTTGTATAATTTTTTATATCGCCGCTTCTTTCAAAATTCATAATTTGACCTCGTGTTAAAGTTGGTAAAAAACCGGAAATAAAAAGTCTCGCAGTTTCCTACGAAACTACGAGACAGTTTAAACAATTGAAGAAAAAATGTCAATTAGCCTTCAACGAACTCATATCCGTCAGCGATTTCTTCCATAACGTAACCATCACCGGGAACGAAAGCGTCCTCGATTGTTGGGTAAGATCCGTTGTTGTCTCCGATGTTGAGAGCAGTTACACCCGTAACCTCTGCACCGTTAATAGTGATGAAGCTGTTATTATTAACTTTCATACCATGGTTTTGAGATGATGTGTATTGACCGCCGTTAACTGTCATTGTACCGCCTTTGTTCTGCAAAGCAGCGTTCAAAGCTTCAATATAGCAATCGTTAATAACTGCTGTACCGCCTTTTACAAATATACCGTCGCATCCGTCGCGGTTGCCATAGATTTCTATTTCGGTAACGGTAAGAGAACCGCTTTCAAGGATGATAACGTCATTCGCTGAACTTGTCATTGAGCCCTTTACTGTTTCAGAGTCGATGATTGTAACATCTGCACCTGAGATTGTAAGATTACCGTCCCACTCGCAACCGGCAAGGTCAATAACGTATGTGCCTGATGAAAGATTCAAGTCACCTGAAATATCGGCGGTGAGTTTATACTCGCCTTCTTCTTCCAAATCAGCAACGTCAGTTACCTCTGTAGCTGTAGAAGCACTCGGTGTAGCTGTAGGCTCTTCAGTGGGATTCTCTGTAGCAGGATTCTCTGTAGCAGGAGCTTCTGTTGCAGGAGCTTCTGTTGCAGGAGCTTCTGTTGCGGGAGACTGTGATGCCGGAGCCTGTGATGCCGGTGACTGCGATGCCGGAGATTTTGTTGCCTCTGAGCCGCCCTCCTCACCACTGCAAGCTGCAAACAATGCAACGCTAAGGCAAATAGCCATAATAAGTACTAAAACTCTTTTGATTTTCATAATAGTCAAATCCTTTCATAATAAAGTTTAAAAACTTGTGAACAAATAATAACATAATACTAATATAAATGCAACTAATTGACTTCGCCGAGGAAAAATTTATGCGGAAAAAATGAAAAGCCGCATAAATTCCGCTTGCCCCTGAGCTCGAGGAGCCTCTGCCGGAGAAAAATTTATGCGGAAAAAATGAAAAGCCGCATAAATTCCGCTTGCCCCTGAGCTCGAGGAGCCTCTGCCGAGGAAAAATTTATGCGGAAAAATTAAAAAACCGCATAAATTCCGCTTGCCTTGCCATTATTAGGAAATAAAACTCAAAAGGAGTTTTTCGCAAACAAGTTTGGGTGAAACAGGACGAAAATAGGCGAGAATTGACGAACGAAATTGCTTGATTTGTGACAGAAAAGGGAATATATTATCAACACAAATGAATAAGGGAGGTGATTGCATAGATGAAAAGCAATTAGCCGAGGTGGTCAACAAGAAGCTTTCGCAGCGAATGGACATGACCCGCGAGTACAGCGATGCGGAGCTAAAGAAACTTATCGGCTTATGTGTGGAAAAAATATTGGAGAAAATACCTCAAACCGATATTAACCCACAGCGTTTGGCAACAGAGGTATTTAACAGTAGGCGGCGAATGGGAATAATACAGCCATTCATGGAGAATCCGAATGTGAACGAGATAATGATAAACGGCACAGACGGTATTTTTATAGAAATAAACGGTATGACGGAGGATGCCGGCGTACGATATAACAGTAAAGAAGAACTTTTTCACAATATTCAGACAATGCTTTCGCAGAGCAATCGCACAGTAAGCGAAAGCAATCCGATAGCAGATGCAGTGTTACCGGGAGGAGCCAGGATAAACGTAGTATTAAATCCTGTGGCAGTAAACGGCCCCATTGTAACAATCAGAAAATTTACAAAGCAACAATATACAATAGAAGATTTTATACGAAATGGCACTCTGACAGCAGAAATGGCAGAGTATGTTAAAAATGCTGTTTTAGAAGGCAAAAGCATTATTATTTCAGGCAGTACGTCTTCAGGAAAAACAACGTTTTTGAATATGCTTGCAGGGTTTATTCCAATTGGAATGAGAATTATAACTATAGAGGATTCTGCAGAGCTGAGCATAAGGCACAACAATACTGTGAGACTTGAAACGCGAAATGCCAATACCGAGGGCACGGGCGAGATTAAAATGAGGGCACTGATTAAGACCGCACTCAGGATGAGACCCGACAGGCTTTTGATAGGAGAAGTAAGGGACGAGAGTTCTCTTGAACTTTTGACAGCCATGTGCACAGGACACAGAGGATCTATGTCCACTATTCATGCGAATTCTGCAAAAGATACGCTTGTACGCCTCGAAACAATGGCGCTTTGGGAGGGGCACGTGCACAGCGAAGCTATAAGAAGAATGATTATATCGGGTGTTGATATTGTCGTTTATCTTGAAAGAACAGAAAAAGGCAGATTTGTTAAAGAAATTGCGGAGGTGTGCAAGGATGAAAAAAACGAGATGCGATTGGAACGGATTTTTTAAGAGAAAAAAGCAGTTGTTATTGTATTGTACGATATATACTGTATTGGCAATCGTTTCGTTTGAAGCAATGTGGGCAAGGTGGGATATCAGCATAGTTATGATGCTTTGCGCGATGCCTGTTTGCGTCAAAAAAGTAAATGGGTGGGTAGAACGTAAACATCAGGCGGCGATAGAAGCAGAGTTTTATAAATTATTGGGGCAGCTTTCGATGGCGGTGTCATCAGGTATGTCGATAGAAAATGCTATGCGTGAATCTATTGTGACAGGAAAGAAGGAATATAAAACTTTAAGCGGTGATTTGGAAATAGTATACAGATTGCTGCAGAATAATTATTCAGTTGAGTATGCTTTTGGAGTTTTGGCTAAAAAAACGCATAATGAAGAAATAAAGACGTTTACGGAAATTTTGTCTGTAGGCATTCCTGCGGGAATAAACTTAGCAGGGCTTATGAGGTGGATATCGTCTGTAAACAGAGTTCGCACCGATACAGAGGGAGAAATATCGAGAATATTGAATGCGCCGAAGTACAATAATCGAATTGTGATGGCAATGCCGGTTGTCTGTATTGTTTTATTCAAGAATATTGCGCCATCGTATATTGCGCCGCTGTACAGTGGTACGGGCAGGATAATAATGGGTTTTGTATTGTTTATAATGGTTATTGCATGGGTCGTTGGAGAAAAAATAAGTGTTATTGACTATTAGATTGTATCAGATTTAATGATAAAAGGAGATTTATGAAAAATAATGCGGTTTGCTTTGCTTGTGGGCTCTTGTTCTTTTGTATTTCTGTAATAATGGGAGAAAGTGTACTTTTCAGCATTGTTATGGGATGTGTTATAGGGATTATTTGCTTTGTAATAAGCAAGGGATTAAAAAGAAAAAAGGAAAATGAAGTAAACAGAAGTTACGAGATGGATATGCCTGATTTTATGATGCGCGTAGCTATGTTTACAGAAGCCGGTATGGGAATACAAGAGGCAATAGAAAGAGCAGTTTACAGGGGGAACAAAAAGAAATTGCTTTATTCTGATTTTTGTGACGTATTTGAAAAAGTCAGAAAAGGATATACAAAAGATTTTATAACAGGAATAGAAGAACTTGCAGAAGTAAGAAAATCACCTGTTTTAAGTAATTTTTGTATAACGGTAATACAAAATATGCGCAAAGGAAGCGGAGAATTAAGCGAAATTTTTACAGCTCAAGCGCAAATGTACAGAAATGAAAGGAGGCGTATTGCCGGAAAAATGGCAGATGAGGCGGCAACACTGCTGATTATACCGTCAGCACTCGTTCTCGTTGCACTTATCGTGTTATTGCTTGCGCCTGCAGTAATGGATATTTTTAATGGTGTTTTTTAAGGGAGGGTCATAAGTATGTGTATTAAGTTATATATAAAAGTAAAAAATTTTCTTGAAGGTTTTGCAAAGGATGAGTCTGGAATGGGGACAATAGAAGTAATAATTATTATTGCGGTGTTGGTGTCGCTCGCTTTGATATTCAGAAATTTTATTATGGATATGGCAGAAACGATTTTTGAAAAAATAAAAGCAAAGACGGATTCAACAATAAATACATTGTGATATGTTTGTGAGGTGGCTATGAAATTAAATAAAGAACGATTGGGAAGGGGAATAACAGTAAAGGCAATGTATTCTCCTGAAGAGCTCAATTGCAAAATGAATACTGTTGCCGAATACATGACAGGTGTTTTTGTGCCATCTGACGTGAGATGGGAAGCAGATACATACTCGTTTTATGTCAGTCACAGACAATCGCTGAGAGAATACGTGAGTGAAAATGGTATTACAAAGGAAGAATTTTTCGATTTCATAAAAAGAATAATTAATTTGTTTGATAAGGCGGCTGAATGCGGCATTGACCCGCATGAGTTTATTTTTGATTATGAATGTATCTTTGTGGGAGAAACTGTTTCGGAGGCGGAATTTATATATGCTCCCGATGGAGAAATGCATAAAAATGGATATATTGCATATAATAAATGTAGTGATATGGTGGCGATCGTTTCTTTGAATATAGAAAACGACGTAGGATCGCTAAACAGACACGAAGATGATATTTCAGAAATACTCATGCTGTTGTCGGAGTGGGAAAGTAAGCCTTTGTGCGAGCAAGGAGCTTTTCCGCGTGATAAGTTGATGGCGCTTATGTCAAAACCTAAAAAATTTTCACATGTCGGAGAATTTCTGAAAGACAAGATAAAAAAAGCCATAGGGGATTTTACTGCTCGTATGGAGACAAAAGGAGATTCTGACATGATATTAAACGGCGAGATGCTTTTAAAAGGTGTAAAATACACAAGCGACAGTAATGCAAATAAAGACGTTAATATAGGAAGAGACGGTGAGTGGGCTGATTTGGAGGTGAACAAGATGTACGTGAGCCGTAAACACGCCACTATTTATAAAGAAAACGGTACGTGGTATATAAAAGATTTGAATTCCACAAACGGTACGTTTGTAAACGGTGCGAGAATTGTATCGGACAGACCTTTTTCGTTGAATAACGGCTACGAAATATCTTTCGGCATACCCGAATCAAAGCTTATTTTTTGCTTGCCCTAAAAAAAGGCTTGTGGTAATATTTAACGGTAAAAACGCAAAGTGATTCGGGGGGCTTTTTGATGGGCTTTTTCAAACAAAATATTGCTATAGATTTAGGTACGGCAACAGTTCTTGTGAGTGTTGCTGATAAAGGCGTTATTTTTAAAGAACCCTCTATAGTAGCCGTGAAAGAAGGCACAAACGAGGTTCTTGCAATAGGTGAAGAAGCGCGTCTTATGATGGGAAGAACGCCGTTTGATATTAAGACCGTTCGTCCTGTACAAAATGGTGTTATTTCAAGTTATACCATTACGAGAAAGATGATAGAATATTATTTGAAAAAAGCCATAACGAATCCAATAGCAAGAAAATTTAAGCCTGACGTACTTGTGTGTATCCCAAGCAACACAACAAACGTTGAAAAGAGAGCTGTTTACCAGGCGGCATTGAGTGCAGGCGCCGGCAGAGTTTTTCTTGTGGAGGAACCTTTGGCAGCGGCGGTGGGCGCAGGAATTGATATTTCAAGACCTACAGGTAATATGATAGTAGATATCGGCGGAGGCACAACGGATATAGCTGTAATATCTTATGAAGGTATAGTAAACAGTAAAAGTGTTCGCGTTGCCGGAGAATCATTCGATGATACTATAAAAAGTTATCTTAAAAAGAAGCATAACCTTATGATTGGTGACAGCACGGCAGAGGAAATAAAGATTGAAGTAGGATGCCTTTATCATGGAGCAAAGAAAAGCTCTATAGAAATAAGAGGAAGCGATCTTATAACAGGCTTGCCAAGTGAAAGAATTATAACTTCAGAAGAAATACTTGAACCTCTTATTGATACGGCAGTTCCTATTTTAGATGGCATTCACGCAGTTCTTGAAGAAACTCCTCCTGAGCTTGCGGCAGATATATATTGTAAGGGTATAGTTATGACAGGTGGCGGAGCACAGATTTCCGGATTTGATGAGCTTATCAGAAAAAGCACCGGAGTGGACGTTATGCTTGCAGAAGACCCACAATACTGCGTAGTAAGAGGATGCGTAAGTATTCTCAATGATATGGATAACGATAAAAAACGAAAATATGCAATTACGAGATAATCTTAGCAATTATTTGATTTACATCACCCGCACCTAAAGTTATAACAATATCTCCTTGTTTGGCTAAGGTGCGTATTTTTTGAGCAATTTCATCAAAATCGGACATATGTAATGCATTTAAGCCGTATTCTGAAAATAAGGCAGCCATAGATTTGCCGGATACGGTGCCGGGATCTTTTTCTCTCGCAGAGAAAATATCTGTTACAATCACACAGTCGGCTTCTTTTAATGCTACCGGGAAGTCGTTTAAAAACGCAATAGCGCGTGAATATGTATGAGGTTGAAAAATTGCATATATTTTATTGTCGCCGGCAACAGCACGTGCCGCAGAAAGAGTCGCTTGTATTTCCGTAGGATGGTGAGCATAATCATCAATCACCACAGCTCCGTTGTACTCGCCTTTTTTCTCGAAACGTCTGCCCGTACCGTTAAATGCTTCAAGACCGTCTTTTATATCTTTTGCGGAACACCCCAATTGATAAGCAGCGGCTGCAGCAGCAAGAGAATTGGATACGTTGTGGGAACCGGGCACTTTAAGAGTGATATCAATCAAAGGCTGTTCTTTATGGCAAAGCGTATATGAACAGTTCGCACCGTTTTTATTGACGTTTGCAGCACTGAATGTAGCTGAAGAATCATTTACGCTGTACGTAATCACGTTTGTTTTTGCAGAAGCAGCAACGCGCATCGCGTTTTCGTCGTCTGCACAAACAACTAAAAAGCCGTCCGGAGGGCAGTAGGAGGCAAACTCTGTGAAAGAATCCAAAATGTGATTGAGATCCTTGTAGTAATCAAGGTGCTCTGCCTCAATATTGAGTATAATCTCGCCATAAGGACGAAGGTTGAGGAAATTAGCGTGGTACTCACACGCTTCGGTAACGAAATATTCGCCGTCTGCCGGCAGAACGTTGCTGCCGATACGAGGGAAAAAGCCACCTATATGTATTGCCGGGTTGACGTTGGCAGAAAGCAAAATAGAACTCAGCATAGAGGTCGTTGAAGTTTTGCCGTGTGTGCCCGCAACCGCGACAGGATATTTATAAAAAGAACAAAGTTGCCCAAGGTAAACACCTCGCTCGATTACGGGAATGTTTCTGTTGAAAGCTTCCGTAAGCTCCGGGTTGTCAAGAGGAACAGCCAAAGTGTAAACAACCAAGGAAACATCATCTGTAATGTTGTCTGCAGAATGAAAAGGATAAACCGTGATGCCTTTGCTTTCCAAGGCTCTCAATTTGTCAGAATCAGACCTGTCAGAACCGCTTACCGTATAACCTTGTTTTAAGGAAATTTCTGCAAGGCCGCTCATACTTGAACCGCCGATACCAACGAAATGTATATGTCCTTTTGCTTGATTGCTCATAACCGGTCTCCTCATATAATATATTTTTAGTTAAGAATATGCTGTAACGATAGTAAAGTATAACATACGCTAAAATATATTTCTATTTAATTTTTATAAATAACGGTAATTGCGTGATTTGATTTACAATGGTATAATCATCACGATATAAATTTGTGTTGGGAGAAAAAACAATGAATTCGATGCATGAATTTTTCTTAAGAATAAAAAACAGACCCTTTGTTTATTTTGGGGTTTTAATAGTTGCTTTTATAACGAGTGCTATTGAAGCGTTTAATCCCATTATTAAAAATTACGGATCATTTGATTTTATATTGGACAGGAACTATATACAAACTT
>JAGAQK010000026.1 GCA_017622825.1 Clostridia bacterium
ACCGGTCAGATCAGATACTACCATCTCACTGCACTCATAATTCGGGCGGCTGTCCTGATAGCTCTTGTATTCATTCCAACCAGTCAAGCCAAGCGCAAAGATAAGTCCGGCCACAATCACAACGGCCAAGCCGGTGCCAATCCATTTTTCTCTTTTCTTTCTGGCTTTTTCTTTGGCAATTTCTTCTCTTAACTTTGCTGATTCGCGTCTTAATCTCTCTGTTTCTTCTTTTTCTGAATCTATTCTCTTTCGGCTGTCCTCAATGCCTTTGAGCATATCTTCAAATCTTAGGTCTTCGTTTGTCAAAAATTCTTTTGCTCTGCCGATTATTAAATCATCGAGTCCTAATTTACTTGAAATTGCAAATGCATTACTTTTGCCGGGAACGCCTATTAACAGCTTGTAAGTCGGTTTCAATGTTTCTGTGTCAAATTCGCACGATGCATTTATAAAACCGGGCGTTGTTGATGCAAATACTTTTAATTCGCTATAGTGAGTTGTTGCAAATACGCTTGCACCCATTTGATGAAGACATTCTAAAATAGACATGGCGAGCGCCGCGCCTTCCGTAGGGTCAGTGCCGGCACCTAACTCATCAAGCAAAACAAGCGATCTGTCGTCGCAATCATTAAGTATGGCTACAACAGTCTTCATATGAGCCGAAAATGTACTTAAATTCTGCGAAATACTTTGCTCGTCGCCAATATCAGCGTAAATGCCGTTATAAATGCTAAGTTCGCTGCGTTCTTTTGCCGGTATTAACAGACCTGACTGCATCATAACTGTTAATAGTCCTACTGTTTTGAGCGCAACCGTTTTACCTCCTGTATTTGGACCTGTTATGAGCATACTTTCTTGCTCACTTAAATAGATGCTTATGGGAACTACTTTATCCTTGTGAATAAGTGGGTGCCTGGCATCTTTTAATGATATTTTGCCTCTTGTGTTTATTATTGGTCTTATTGCTTTTTGCTCGAGAGCCAGTCTTGCTTTTGCAAACGTGAAATCCAAATATGAAATTATTCTCAAATCAAGTAAAAGTATGCTCTCGTTCTCGCCTGCTTCGTTTGAAAGTTCTTCTACAATACGAGCTATTTCCTGCGCTTCTTTTACTTTTAATTCTCTTATTTTATTATTGGCTTCAACTACAAAAGCCGGCTCTACAAACAATGTCTGACCTGAGGAAGATGTGTCGTGTACAATACCTGTAATCTCGCCTCTGTATTCTGTTTTAACAGGAATACAATATCTGTCACCGCGCATTGTTACAACGGGTTCTTGTATTGTTTTTGAAAACTTAGAGGATTTTATAATTTCATTAAGCTTATCTTTTATACTGTTTTGTGACGAAACAATTTGACGTCTTATATTATAAAGTTCTCTGCTTGCTTCGTCTGCCATTTCTTCTTCAGAAATTATACATCTGTTGATTTTTTCTTCAAAAGGTCTGTTTTCAATAATTTGTGCTATATATGCGGAAATTTTATCTTCGCCGTTATTTTCTGCCGATGAAGAGTAATTGATTATTCTTCTTGCGGCTCTTAGTACACCCGATATACTCAGTAGTTCACTAAAACTTAATGAACCCCCTGATGCTGCGCGTCTTACTGCTCCGCGTATATCTTTTATACCTGCAAGAGGCGGCATGCCCCTTTTGATTATAAAATTTACGGCATCCTGAGTTTCATCTAAAAGGTTTTGTATTTCATCAATATCCTGCAACGGATATAAATTATTTATATGTTCTTTTGCAACTTCACAGCTTGATAAATCGTGTAGTTTTTTCTTTATTAAATCATATTCTAATGTAGCAAGGGTTTTGTTTAACAACATGCTATTAAATCTCCTCCCATACACTCGCAACAGCAGTCAGCGCATAAAAGAGAAGTGCAACAATCACATGTACTGTCAGCTCTCCTATATCCTCTGCCATTTGACTGGTATGTGTATACTGTGCTTTGATTATTCATAGCATTATATGCCTGTCTGTAAGCACCGTTAGACGGATCCATATTGACTGCAGTTTGATAATACTGCCTTGCATTGTTGTACCAACCTTTTCTTTTTGCAATTTCTCCCATAAGATAATACCAATAGGCACCTCTTGATGATGCAGGCATTTTTTCAAGCTCATTAATCGCCTCGTCAAGTCTGTTAGAATTAATGAGTGATACAATGTACGAAAAGTTGCTGTCACCATTATCGTATGACGAACCACTTGAAGTACTTGATGAACCGGATCGTTGTTTTGTTATCATATCATATGCCATATTAATTTCTTTGATCTTCTCGGCTGCGAGATCTGCCAAAGGATTATTGACATATTTATCAGGATGATATTTTTTAACCAATTCTCTATATGCTTTTTTTATTTCTTCATCACTGGCGTTCTCACTAACGCCTAAAACTTCATACGGATTCATGTAACTTACCTACTTTCGTATCTGTAATATGTCTTATACCGACATAAAGCAGATTATCAATAACGCCCTTGGCATTAATATAATTTATGTTATTTGTATCAATTTCTTTATCAGTAATTCTAATTAATTCCTGATATGCTTCTGCAGCATTTGCCATGCACATTTGCAAAGTAAAAGTAATATCATCTGTTGCAGAAGAAAAGTTATTTGTATTATCTCCTTTTAGTAAAACGTTGTAGCTGCCTTTTTTCTTGTCATCGTAAAAATCAGATACTGCATCAATGAGATAAATCCACTTCCCTACATTATACCCTATTTTTCCAAGTAAATCCAATTTTGTATTATTATTTACAAGAGAGTCATTATCAAGCCATTTAAAAAGTGAAGACATCATTGCTGCAAACGGTTCACTTGCTTCATCAATAGAAGAACAATTATTTTTTTCTAATTTATTCAATTGGTTGATTGAAATATAAATTGAATCTGCGGCAATTTCGTATTTCTTTGATGCTTTTTTAAAACCTCTTTTTATTGCTGCTTTTGCACTGAGTGCGCTGAATTTTCTGTCATCCTGCCAATTATCTTGCAATTTAAAATACATCAGCAAAACATTTACGGCTGCAGCATAATCAACACAATCAGAATTCTCGACAAAAAATGACTTCTTATACGGATGAGCAATGCAGCCGGCTCGTGAAATTTTGGTATTCACAATATTACATGAAGCAACATCAAGCAAAAGTGCAAGAATTGCAGCCTCATAAACGAGACCGAAGCGCGAGAGTTGACCGAAATTGCGGCCTATGCTTTTACATACACCGCAATAGTACATTTTATAAGCGTCATATTCTCTGTATTTTAGCTCCGGTTTAAACGGCACTGCATAACCAAAAATAAAATCAACCCCATAATAAAAATTATAAAGAGAGCATTTTACTTGTCTCTATCATAGACTCATCAATATGTTTTTCCATTTCAAGAGCTTCTTCAATATCAATTGAAATATATCTGTCGTTTTTCTCTGCAATAATCTTGTTTCTCTCTCCTGCTTCTAAACATTCCGTTGCTTTTACAGCCATGAGGCTCGCTGCTACCCTGTCTCTTACAGTAGGGCTACCGCCTCTTTGAAGATGTCCGAGAATTGTAGTTGTTGTAGAAATACCCGTTATGGATTTAATTTGGTCTGCAATTTCCATTGTACCGCCAACACCTTCTGCAATGATAACAATATAATGATGTTTGCCGCGGTTTCTGCATCCAATGATAGGCTGTATAATATCTTTATCAATATCAAATTTTTTTTCGGGTAAAATACATGCTTCGGCACCATCTGCAATAGCGCAATGGAGTGCTATATATCCTGCGTCTCTACCCATAACCTCAACAACACTGCAACGCTCATGTGAGTAAGCAGTATCTTTAATTTTATCTATCGCGTCTTTTACAGTATTCAATGCAGTGTCAAATCCGATTGTATAATCAGTTGAACCGATATCATTGTCAATTGTCGCAGGAATACCAATTACGTTAACACCTTCTCTTGCTAAGGCACGAGCACCTCTGAATGAACCGTCGCCACCGATAACTACAATAGCGTCAAGCTGGAATACTTCTGCCATTCTGGCAGCTCTTTTAACACCTTCAGGTGTTGCAAAATCTTTGCTTCGTGCAGTTTGAAGAATAGTGCCGCCTCTGCTCATAATATCAGAAACACTTCTAAGGTTCATCTCAAACATATCACCTTTCAAAAGACCTTCATAACCTTTTTTTATACCATAAACCTGAAATCCTCTATATATGCCTGATCTTACAACTGCTCTAATAGCTGCATTCATTCCGGGAGCATCTCCGCCGGAAGTAAGAACACCTATTCTTTTTATGCTCATTTAAATCATCCTCCAAAATCGCAAAATGTTAATTTTAACCATAAAATTATACTATAAACTGCCTGTCCTTTCAAGAAGATTGAACAAGACATTTTAACTCCGTCAGAATTTCACGTGACGTGTTCATATAACCTGACCAAATTTCGTTTTTCGTTTCTTTATCAAAGAATGAAACGTGTGTTTTCCCGGCGAAAAACTTAGCAAAAGCAATTACTTTTTTAGAGTGTTTTTTGTCTATTAAAAACTTCATCGCAGCGCTTGCAGTTTGGTTGCCCGCTTCTTTGAATTGTTCAGGCGTAAAAATCTCATCAGGTAATATTTTTGGAGAATCATCTTCTCTTATGCTAAGTCTGCCTTTAATAATTACAATGTTCTCAGAAGTTAAAAGTCCTGCATACTTTTCGTAGACTTTAGGGAAAACGAGAAGCTCTGCTGTACCAAAAATATCTTCAATCGTACCAAATGCCATCATAGCATTATTCTTTGTAATTTTTTTCTTTATATTAGTCAAAATACCGCCAAACGTAATATTCATACCGTCTTTAACGCCTGACGAGAAAGATTTATCGAGTCCGTCCAAACCTTCTTCTGTGTCAGCAATCAAATCAGTTGATTTAATTGTCGATATTTGTGCAAACTCTTGTGCATATCCTTCCAGCGGATGACCTGAAAGATAAATACCAAGCATTTCTTTTTCCATTGAAAGCAAATCAGCTTTGTTGAACTCAGGTATGTCAGGATAATCGTCATAATCATTTGAATCGCTTATCTCTGCTGTATCTTCAAACATTTCGAATATAGAAATCTGACCTTCTGCCTTGTGCTTCTTAGCGGCTACCGCATCATCTAATATTAGCTCGTACGTTCTTAAAAGTTGCGAGCGCTTTATATTAAATGATGTGAATACTCCTGCTTTAATAAATGATTCAACGCATCTTTTGTTAACCTCTGTTGCAGCAATTCTTTCACAAAAATCACCGAAACTTTTATATACGCCGTTAGTGTCTCTTTCATTTGTTATAACGTCAACTACGTGGCCACCTACGTTCTTAATTGCAGCAAGTCCGAATACTATTGCACCATTCTTCACCGTGAATTTTGCATAACTCACGTTTATATCAGGCGGAAGTATTTTAATATTCATCTGCTTGCATTCTTCGATATATTGCGCTATTTTGTCGCTCCTGTCTATGAAACTGTTAAGAAGCGCCGCCATAAATTCAACGGGATAATACGTTTTAAGCCATGCCGTTTCGTAGCCTACAACTGCGTAACATGCCGCATGCGCCTTGTTAAAAGCGTAACTTGCAAAGTCAATCATCTGGTCGAATATTTTATTGGAAATTTCTTGCGATACGCCCTTTTTCTCAGCACCTTTTACAAAGTTAACGCGCTCTTTTTCCATGACGTCATGTTTTTTCTTTGCCATTGCTCTTCGAACAAGGTCTGACTGTCCCATAGTATATCCGGCTAAATCTCTTACAATTTGCATTACTTGCTCCTGATAAACCATACAGCCGTACGTTACGTTTAAAATAGGCTCTAAAATAGAATGTAAATATTTCACTTTATCAGGGTTTTTCTTGTTTTCAATATAACGTGGTATCTGATCCATAGGCCCCGGCCTGTATAACGCTATACCGGCGATAATATCCTCTAAATTATCCGGTTGAAGCTCCATTATAAACCTCGTCATGCCCGGGCTTTCTAACTGGAAAATTCCTAATGTTTTACCATCTGATATTGTTTTATATACGTTTTTATCATCCATTACCATAGTGTCAAAATTAACTTTTACACCGTGGTTTTTATATATAAGTTCAATGGCATCTTGTATTACCGTGAGTGTTCTTAGCCCAAGAAAATCAACTTTAAGCAATCCCAATTTTTCAAGAATTGCCATCGGGAATTGTGTTACAACGCTGTCACCTGTTTTATGAACAGGAACGTAATCTGTTACGGGATCCTTTGTCAGTACAACGCCTGCTGCGTGCGTGGAGGCATTTCTTGGCATTCCTTCCAATTGCATTGCAGAATCAAGCAAATCTTTTATAACAAAATCAGACTCGTATCTCGTTTTAAGCTCCGGATTTACTTCTATAGACTCTTTTATTGATGTCTGCTTCCCGGGCGCCATAGGTATCATTTTTGCTATGGTATCAACGTCATTATACGGAATATCGAGCACTCTTCCAACGTCTCGCACAGAGCCTCTTGCGGCCATTGTACCAAACGTAATAATCTGCGCCACCCTGTCTTCTCCGTATTTTCTTACAACGTAATCAATAACTTCTTTTCTTCTCTCATCACTGAAATCAACGTCAAAATCAGGCATGCTAATTCTTTCAGGATTAAGGAATCTTTCAAATGCCAAATTGTATTTTAATGAGTCAATATTTGTGATTTTCAAGCAATATGCAACAAGACTTCCGGCTCCCGAACCTCTGCCCGGTCCTACTGTTATGCCATTGTCTTTAGCAAATTTTATAAAATCCCACACTATCAGGTAGTATTCTGCATAACCCATGCTAATTATCACAGAAAGCTCATATTCAAGTCTTTCTGAAACTTCCGGCGTGAGCGTATTTCCGTAACGGAATGCTGCACCTTCGTAAGTAAGCTTGCGTAAATATTCCGCAGGAGTGAGACCTCCGGGAATGTCAAATTGTGGCAAAACGGGACGTCCGAAAGTAATTTTTACGTTGCACTCATTTGCAATTTTTACGGTATTTTGTATAGCATCTGTGCGGACACGAAACAGTTCTTTCATTTCGTCGGGAGTCCTTAGATAGACTTCGTCAGTATTGAATTTCATCCTGTTATCGTCATTGTACTTTTGCCT
>JAGAQK010000027.1 GCA_017622825.1 Clostridia bacterium
AGAACTTGTTTTTGACTACAATACTCTTTTAACTCGTTTTAGAGAAATGGCCTTTTTAAACCGTGGTGTTAAAATTATTCTTATAGATAACAGAGCAGAAGAAAGTAATGAAGTAGTTCTTCATTATGAAGGAGGTATTATTTCGTATGTAGAGTATTTAAATCGTAAAGAGACAGTTTTACACGAAACGCCGATATATATTGCCGGAGAAAAAGACGGATCAAGTGTAGAAGTTTCTATGCAATATAATGATTCATACGTTGAAAATATTTATTGTTATGCGAATAATATTATTAACCGTGATGGCGGTACTCATTTAACAGGTTTTAGAACAGCCTTAACGAAAGTATTTAACGATTATGCCAAAAAGTATAATCATATAAAAGAAAATGATAAAAGTCTTGCAGGCGAAGATGTTAGGGAAGGATTAACTGCTATTGTTTCTGTTAAACTTGAAAATCCTCAGTTTGAAGGTCAAACAAAGGAAAAACTTGGAAATAGTGATATCAGAACTCTTGTAGAAAATGTTGTTGGAAACAAATTAACAGATTTCCTTGAGGAAAATCCGGCAATCGCTAAGCTGATAATAGAAAAATGTTTAACAGCGGCAAGAGCGCGTGAAGCAGCGAAGAAAGCAAGAGAGTTAACAAGGCGTAAAAATCCAATGGAAGGAACGTCTCTTCCCGGAAAATTATCTGACTGTTCCGAAAAAGATCCTGCCCTTTGTGAAATATACATTGTAGAGGGTGATTCTGCCGGAGGTTCTGCGAAGATGGGAAGGCAAAGAGAAACACAGGCTATTCTTCCTTTGTGGGGAAAGATGCTTAACGTTGAAAAATCAAGGATTGACAAGGTTTACAGCAATGAAAAGCTCTTGCCTGTAATTATGGCTTTAGGAGCAAACGTGGGACCTGATTTTGATGTAACAAAGCTTAGATATCACAAAGTTATTATTATGGCCGATGCCGATGTAGACGGTTCTCATATCAGAATGCTTCTTATGACATTCTTCTACAGATACATGAGGCCTCTTATAGAACATGGATATTTGTATTTAGCTCAGCCACCTCTTTATAAAATAGAAAAAGGAAAAGAATTTTTCTATGCATTTGATGATGATGAGCTCATTAGAAAAATAGAAGAAAAGGGATGGACAAAGCAAGATAAAAATATCTCAATACAGAGGTTTAAAGGTCTTGGTGAAATGCAACCGGAGCAACTTTGGGAAACAACAATGAATCCCGCTACAAGAGTAATGCTTAGAGTAAAATTAGAAGATGCAGTTGCTGCAAACGAAATTTTTTCTGATCTAATGGGTGAAAAAGTAGAACCAAGAAAAGAGTTTATACAAGAAAACGCTATATTTGTTAAAAATCTTGATATTTAACAACACACATATTGTTTCACGTGAAACAATTTAACTAAATTGTATTTTGATTTGTTAATGTTTCACGTGAAACATTTTTGAAAGGATGTTTTTGCTTATGGCTAAAGTTATTGCTGTTGCAAACCAAAAAGGTGGTGTAGGAAAAACTACAACTTCTATTAACCTCAGTTCATGTACTGCATACAGAGGAAAACGTGTTCTTTTAATAGATTTGGATCCGCAGGGAAATGCTACAACAGGGTTAGGTGTTGATAAGAGGGAGACAGTGTCTTCAATTTATGATGCTCTTATTAACGAAGTACCATTAAAAGAAGTAAGTATAGATACTATGCAAGAAACTTTAAAATTATGTCCTTCGAGTATTAATCTTGCCGGAGCAGAAATAGAGTTAGTTAGTATGTTATCAAGAGAAAATAGACTGAAATATGCTATTTCAGAAATACAAGAAGATTATGATTATATTTTTATCGATTGTCCTCCTTCTTTAGGTTTACTTACATTGAATGCATTGACTGCGGCGGATACTGTTTTAGTTCCTATACAGTGCGAATATTTTGCATTGGAAGGATTATCACAATTAATGGATACTGTAAGATTAGTACAAAAACATTTAAATAGATCATTAAAAGTTGAGGGTGTTGTTCTTACAATGTTTGATGCAAGAACAAATCTTTCTATTGAAGTAGCAGAGGAAGTTAGAAAGCATTTTACAAATAAGGTATATCAAACGCTTATTCCGAGAAATGTACGTTTGAGTGAAGCACCAAGCTACGGTCTTCCTATTATTTTATATGATAAAAGTTCAAAAGGAGCAGAAGCTTATTTGCAACTTGCTGATGAATTGATTAACAACAAATAATGATCGGAGGTTTTAATATATGGCTATAAAGAGAGCCGGACTTGGAAAGGGTTTAGGAGCATTAATAACAGAAAATACGACTTATGACGAAAAAAACAGTGTTATAGAGGTCGATATCAATAAAATAGAGCCGGGTGTTGGTCAGCCGAGAAAAAATTTTGATAGAGAAAAGATTGAAGCTCTTGCTGAATCTATAAAAGAACATGGTATTATTCAACCTTTGATTGTTACAAAAGAAAATGATCTTTATTACATAATAGCAGGAGAAAGAAGATGGAGAGCAGCGAGGGTTGCAGGTATTAAAAAGGTTCCTGTTATTGAAAGAGAAGCTTCGACTAAAGAAGTAGTAGAACTTGCGTTAATAGAAAACATTCAAAGAGAAGATTTAAATCCTGTTGAAGAAGCAGAGGCTTATAATAAATTAATTAAAGATTACTCAATGACACAAGAACAAGTGGCAACAGTTGTAGGAAAAAGTAGACCTGCAGTTGCAAATATGTTGAGATTGTTAAATCTGTCAAAAGAAGTAAGAAATATGTTAATAAGCGGAGAAATTTCCGTAGGACAAGCAAGACCTCTATTGGCAATCGAGAAGGCAAAAGAGCAAAATGAGGTGGCGAAGTACGTTGTAAAAGCAGAATTAAATGCACGACAAATTGAGCAATACGTTAAAAAGTATCTTAATAAAAAGGAAAAAAATGTAGAAAAAGAAAAAATCAACGTAGATGCAGTCAATAAACAGGAAATAAAGTATGTTCAAGATAAGTTAAGAGCATCGCTTGGTACAAAAGTTACTTTAAACGACAAAAATGGAAAAGGTAAGATCACAATTGAATATTACTCTAAAGAAGAAAGAGAAAGATTGATTGATTTTTTATCTGAAAAATAAAAGGTTTCGGTGACTTTATGGAAAAGTATTTTTTGCTTAGCTTAATTGTTTTGGGAATATTATTAATAGTATGTTTTATTGTAATATTCAAAATGTATAAAAAAGTGAGTGATTTACAGAAAAAACAACACTTGTTTGATGAAAAATTAGAAGGTCAGAGTGTTGAAGATCTTTTGTATGATGTTTTAAGAGAAGAAATAGAAATAAAAGAGGATTTAAAGTCTGTAAATAATGATATATATGATATAAAAGAAAAACAGGCTAAATGCTTTGATAGGGTTAAAATTGTAAGATATCATACAACGGCAGATAATGAAGCAAAATTGAGTTATTCTGTAGGTCTTTCAAATGAAAACGGAGATGGTTTGATTATTACGGGGCTTCAATATAGGCAAGGATGTAATATTTATTATAAGCAAATAAAAGAGGGTGTTCCCGATATAGAATTATCTCAGGAAGAAAAACGTTCTATTGACAGGACAAATGTAGGAGAAGTTATTATCAATAATAATTAAAAAATCAGGAGAGTTATGTTTAATTTTTTAAATAAAAAGAAAAATAAATCAAATCAGGAGATTTGGATAATTGCAGGATTAGGAAATCCCGGACCGGAGTATGAGAATACACGTCATAACTGTGGATTTTGTGCAATTGACAAGCTCATACAGAAAATTGGTAAAAATACAAAGGAAAATGTAAAATTTAAGGGAAAATATTATATATGTGAATATAATGGCAATAAAATTGTTTTATTAAAACCACAAACGTATATGAATAGTAGTGGTGAATCTGTAGATGGCGTTATGAATTGGTTTAAAACAGATGAAAAACATTTAATTGTGATTTATGACGATTATGCGATCGATATGGACCACATAAGAATTAAATCAAAAGGAAGCGCCGGCAGCCATAACGGAATGAAATCTGTAATACAGTACGTTGGAACAGAGGATTTTGTCAGAGTTAAAGTAGGTATAGGACCTAAAAATCCGAATATGGATACTGTTAAGTTTGTTTTGGGACATTTCAATAGTGAAGAAAAAGCAAAAATGGAAGAAATGTACGAAAAAGCGGCGGATGCAGCTTTATATATTGTTGATAAAGGTGCAGAAGAAGCCATGAACAAATTTAATGCAAAAGGTACAAAGCAATAGGTAAATAAAATAGGTATGCTTGAGTATATAAAGAAAAGTAAAAATTATACAGAGTTGTGTGATGTAATTTCCTGTGAGAATCAAAATGTAAGTCTTACGGGAATTATTTCGTCATGCGCCGCAAGTGTACTTTGTGCTCTTAGCAGTGACGAGAAACGGGGAGAAAAAGATAAAAAATTTGTTTATATAGCTAAAAATACACTTTTTACATCAAAAGCTGCAGAAGATTTGAAGTTTTTTGCTGAAAATCCTGAAGATATAATCATTTTAAACCCTTATGAATATATGTTGTATGACGTAGAAACAAAAAGCACTGAGTTAAGCGCTCAAAGAGTTGATACGTTATACAAAATTGTTACGGGAAAATGGAAAATTCTTGTAACGACACCTGTTGCGGCTGCGCAATGGCTTCCGAAGCCGACATATATAGAAAAATCAGCAATAGTTATAAGAGAAGGAGATATCATTGAAATTGATGATTTGGCAAAAAAACTTTCTTCTATAAGGTATACGAGATTGGCTGAAATAGATGGAAAAGGTCAGTTTGCAGTAAGAGGAGACATTGTAGATGTTTTCCCGTACGGTGCTGAAAATCCCATAAGAATTGAGTTTTTTGATAATGAGATTGATTCCGTAAGAGTTTTTGATATTTTATCTCAGAGAACAATAGATAAGACAAAAGAAGTGCTGATTTTGCCGGATAATGAGACGTATATATGGGATTGGGACCATGCGGACAGAGTCAGGAAGGATATTTTGAGGGATTTGGAAGCAACAGACTTGAAAGAATCGTCAAATCTATACAATAGAGTATCCGGTGATGTTGATAAAATTATGCCGAGAAATATTTTTCAAGGCTATGAAAGATATTTGCCTTATATATTGGATAATAAGTATACTATTTTTGATTATACGGGGAAATGTCACGTATTTATAGAAGAACTTAATGAATTTAAGGAAAATATTGATTCCACAAAGGATGATTACACGAGAATATGTGATACTATGCAGGATACAATAGGTGTCCTTGGTAAAACGTATGACATTATGATGGATTCTCTGCAGGCTGAGACTATATGCGAAAAAGAAGCATTCAATATTATTTATGTTGATAACTTTATAGCTGATAGAAAAAACTGTAAAAAAATAGAATTTTCTTGCAGAAGTACAGACCCTTTTGGCGGAAACTTGCAAATGCTGATGGATTCCGTACAGGAAATGGCAGATAATAAGTATACCACGTTCCTTGTCACAGACAGCGAGGGTAAAAAGAACAGATTTAAAGCTCTTCAGGAAGAAAATAAAATATCAAAAGCAGTAGAAATTTTGGTTTCAAAACACGGAATTTCTTCAGGATTTATATGTGATGACGTTAAATTGGCAATTTTTTCGGATGATTCGCTATTTAAAAGAGAAAAAATTGCTTCAAAAAAGAAATTAAAAGGTAAGCCTATATCGAATTTTGCTGATATAGAGCCGGGAGATCTTGTTGTGCATGACGTGCACGGAGTAGGTCGTTTTGAGAAAATTGAGGCAGTAGAGGTTGACGGCATAAGAAGAGATTATATAAAAATCAATTACAGAGATGACGGTGTGCTTTACGTGCCGACACCACAGCTTGACAGTATACAAAAATACATTGGCCCGGAAGGTATAAACCCTAAGTTAAATAAGCTTGGTTCTGCTGAATGGAACAAAACGACGGCAAAAGTTAAAGAATCTTTAAGAACTTATGCAAAAGAACTTGTAGAATTGTATGCTAAAAGATCAAAGTTAAAGAGACGTGCGTATTCACGCGACACGGTGTGGCAAAATGAGTTCGAAGAATATTTCCCATACGAAGAAACTGATGACCAGTTGAGATGTACTGAGGAAATTAAAGCGGATTTGGAAAAAAATTATCCAATGGAGCGACTTTTGTGTGGTGATGTTGGCTACGGAAAGACGGAGGTAGCCTTAAGAGCAGCTTTTAAAGTAGTGTGCGAAGGAAAACAGGTGGCTTTTTTGGTGCCAACAACTGTGCTGGCACAGCAGCATTATAAAAATTTTGTGGAAAGATTCAATAAATTCCCGATAAAAATAGATTATTTGTGTAGATTCCGCACAAATGCCGAAAAGAGGAAAATTTTAGCAGAGCTTGAAGAAGGAAAAATTGATATATTAGTCGGCACGCACAGTATAATAAAAGGAAATGTGAAATTCAAGGATCTTGGACTTGTTGTAATAGATGAAGAACAAAGATTTGGAGTCATGCATAAAGAAAAACTCAAAAAAGATAGGCCGGAGGTTGACATACTGACGCTTTCGGCAACTCCTATACCGAGAACTCTCCATATGTCACTGTCAGGAATAAGAGATATAAGTCTGTTGGAAGATCCTCCGCAAAACAGACATCCGGTACAGACATATGTGGCTGAATGGGAACCGACTATGATAAAAAATGCCATTTATAGGGAAATGGGAAGAAAAGGACAAGTTTTCTACCTATATAATAAGGTAAAAACCATAGAAGAAAAAATGAGACAGCTCAAAGAGCTTGTGCCGGAGGCAAGAATAGCTGTAGGACACGGACAAATGGGTGAAAGAGAGCTTGAAAATATTATGGAAGCTTTCTACAGAGGAGAATTTGATTTACTTCTCTGCACTACCATAATAGAATCCGGCCTTGATATGCCTAACGTCAACACTATTATAGTTGAAGAAAGCGATCATATGGGTTTAGCGCAGCTTTACCAGATAAGAGGCCGAGTAGGGCGTTCCGGTAAGACAGCATACGCGTATATTACGTACAAGAAAGACAAAACTCTTAATGAAAATGCAGAAAAAAGACTTCGTACAATAAGAGATTTTACAGAATTCGGCTCGGGATTCAAAATTGCATTGAGAGATTTGGAAATTCGTGGCGCCGGAAGTGTTTTGGGTGAGCGTCAACATGGACAATTGGCAATAGTAGGATATGACACGTATTGTAAACTTTTAAATGAAGTGGTTGAAGAAGAAACGGGAAATATTTCCGAAGAAAAAATACCTGTAAGCGTGTATTTTCAAATTGATGCCTACATTGGAGCTGAATATATTGAGGATGAGGAAGCAAGACTCGATATTTACCAAAAAATAGCGCGAGTTGAAAACGAGGACGATGCATTTGAAATAACGGATGAGCTGATAGACAGGTACGGAAACGTGCCGGCTAACGTGGAAAATTTAATAAAAATCTCCAGAATAAGATACGCATGCTCGCAGTGCGGCATAAGTTCCGTTATTGAGAAGGGTGGCAACGTTCAATTTATGGTGACAGATGACAGCAAGGCGTTTTACGCGATGATTAACAGTATTGCTGCGGGAACAGATTTCGTTGCAAAATACGGAAAGCGCATTAAATTTATCACGTCAGACGAACCGTATTTGGTGCTTAGGATAATGAAAAAGGATTGTTTGGGGGATGTGTTGGAATTTATTGAAGAAGTAAATAAATGGCTCTTTTCCTAAAACCGTGAAAGTGAAAGAAAAATAAAAGAAAATGTGATAGAATAAATCTGGGTGATTAAAATGAACGGATTTATTAATTATGAAGAAATGTTTTCACAAAGTATAGGATTAAAAGAACCATGGCATG
>JAGAQK010000028.1 GCA_017622825.1 Clostridia bacterium
ACCCCGAATTAGTATTTGTGTAAAAAGCAACTTTCGGTACGTCCCAACCTTGCTTATAATACTCATCAAGAATTTTTGTAAAAGACAAAGCTGCCGCAAGATAAGTATTGTTACCTCCGCCGTTGCTTGTGAAACCTGAATTTGTGGAGTTACCTGTGGCATTAGTAGTATCAAAAACAACAAAATCTACGTCTGCATCCGTAAGCATCTGAACGTGTTTACGAAGTACCCAAGCATCGTTTGCCGAATAATACCCGAAAAGCGGTTTTCCCCAAAAGTGAGCTTCACCAACACCACCCCATCTACCGGTGTTCGACAACGCATCCGAATATGTATTAACTATCTCTGTATTATCGTATAAATTCGTACCGTGAGCACCAAGCCACAGGAAGTAGAAAATACCTACATACTTATCATTTTTAACGTCTCCGACTGCTGCTTGCGAGCTCAATTTTCTGCCAAGTGCATCCGTACCACCGTATGATAACGCATAATCCTTTACTTGATTGTTATAATCACCCGAATCAATAGCAGGAAGCTTTTCTCTGTTAGGATAAGAAACGTCCCATTCTGCCAAATCCTGTAAAATCAATGTCAAATCCTTGCCGTCAATAAGATTATCACAGTTTGCATCTGCAGCAGGCTTATATGCTGAAACATCCCATTCTGCGAGATATTGCATGAGCAGAACGGCATCTCTGCCATTAACAACGCCGTTGCTGTCAACGTCACCCGGTATATAATCCTGAGTATACGTTCCTGCATAACTCGTATTCAGATTTCCCATCATTACAAATGTAAGAGACATACATAAAAACAAAATTGCAGCTATGTACTTTTTCATAAAAACCCTTCCTTCTATTTTCTTCTTACCAGCATAATTATCAAAGCAATTATTACCGGTATCGGTATAACTATATACAACCACCAATAAATAATTTTACCGTCAGCTCCCTCAGGCACATCTCTGTCAACCGGTTTTGGTTTCGGATTCGCAGTACCGTTTGCAATTTCATTTAAAACAAAAACACCACCCGAAGTACATCTTGTTTCCAAATCATTGCCATCCCTGTCCGAGCAAAACTCACACTTCAATTTTAACGGAGCTTCTTTGACTGCCGCTGTAAGTAAAACTTTAAAAGTCAACGTCGCGATTATTCCATCACCTGAAACGTTATCAGCACTTGCCCACACCATAACGAACGGATTGTCCTTGATACTTTGAGATGAAGTAAACATCATTTTCTCCGTTATGCCCTTATTCTCTGCAGACACAAGCTCAACAATTGCTTCATCATATTCAAGTGTCAGCTTTAATGCATTAAAACCGGGATTATTTTTTACAGAAATATCAACAGTTACAGTCTCGCCTATTTTCCCGTAAACTTCTCCAATTGAAAACATAGGAATGCTTGATGCAAAAACAGTATTTTTGCAACAGCACGAGAAAATAATTGCGGTAAGCAATATCATTATTGAACCTCTGATCAATCTGTTTAAGAGTTTCACCAATATAATCCTCCAAAAGCAACGCTCAATTACTGTTATTTTAACACATTTCTTTTCCAAATAAAAGCAGAAATTTATCGGAATATTCCGCACAATTACTGCACAAAATACTTTTGCACTTTATAAAACTAAAAAAAGAAGGGAAAACCCAATGGATAAATTATATAATACAAAAACTCACATAAATACCTCAAAAATCATAGGCTCATGTCTTGTATGTTTCATGCTATTAGGTTTAGCCGCGTACGGAGTGTATTTCAATAACAAAGCTGTCAAAAGCGAGCAGGTTATTCAGACCCAATACAAAAGAACGCTTACTGACATGACAGATTATGTGGCGCAAGCAGAAAATTACCTCTTAAAGGCAATGGCAGCAGGTACGCCCGGCACCGTTTCCGTAATGCTTGAGCACGCCGCCAAATGTTCCGCACAAGCAGAATCGTGTCTGGCCGCACTTCCCGTGGACCAGCATGTTACCGAGAAAATTTCCAACTATCTTGTACAGCTTGGGGATATTTCGGAATGTTGGAGTCACCGCGCAACCGACGGCGGCAGGCTGACTGATGACGAATACGAAACGCTTTGCGCTCTTTACGGCTATGCGCAAGACCTTTCGGGTGTAATTTATTCTTTGGGGAGCAACCTTGATGGTAATGCTTACGCTTGGAATAAAATTGATAAAAACGTTTTAAAGAGAGTAAGCGAGCCTTTTACCGATTATCCGAAATTGTCATATAACGGCAAATTTTCGTCGAGCACGGTAAACGCTGCGCCAAAAGGGCTCACGGGATATGATTTGCAAAGGGAGGCTTGCCGCGGCAAAGCTATAAGGTATTTCAGCAAAATTTGTTCTTGCCCTGCGGAAGACGTGGGTGTTGAGTATTGTGGTGAAAACGGGAATGCAGGCATAGAAACGTACTGTTTCAAGTTGTCGTGTCCCGAGGGTATGACGGCTGATGTTGATGTTACAAAAAAAGGCGGTCTTTTATACTCTTTGATGATTTCGCGAAGCGTAGGCAGCGCGAATCTCAGTCCTGAGCAAGGTATTGAGGCCGGCAAAAGCTTTTTAAAATCTATCGGCATTACAAATATGAAAGAAAATTCTTATTTTGCGGATGAAGACAGCGTAACCGTGACTTATTCTTATGAGAAAAACAATGTCACGTATTATCCCGATACTGTAAAAGTAAAAATAGCATTGGATAACGGTATGCCCATCGCGTACGAGGGGCACTTGTATCTTTCGTCTCACTACGAGAGCAAAAACCGCATAAGCAAGCCTTCGATTTCCGAAAAAGATGCGCGCGAAATGCTGAGTTCGCACCTAAAAGTCGACTCTGTGCGCGAAGTTGTCGTACCCTACAACTACGGTGGAGAATACCACGCCTACGAATTTAAGGGTACTGTATCGGGGCATCCGGTACTTGTTTACGTGGATGCCGACAACGGCACAGAGTCTGATATTATGCTTATTTATGAAGACGACAGCAGTTTGATGTCTGTATAAGATTATGTAAAATTATAGAAGCCTGCATTGAGAGTGTGCGTTTTACCGCCAAACTCTACTGTGGCCACCGTTCCGAAAGG
>JAGAQK010000029.1 GCA_017622825.1 Clostridia bacterium
AAGGACACATTCATTACGGCAGGATTTTTGAGCTTGTGGGTGTTCTTGTATTATTGCAATTGCTTTCAACTCTTTTGACAATAATATACGGCAGAGCCAATTCAAAATTTGCAAATGAAGTGGTTTATGATTTAAAAACAGACGTATTCTCGTCAATGCAGAGGCTTTCAATAAAATATTTTACGGATAAAGAAACGGGCGCGTTGATGACAAGAGTAAACTCTGATGCAGAAGAAGTACAGTGGTTTATGCTTGACGGAGTGCCGTATCTTATTGTAAACATAATGAAGCTCATAGGCATTGCAGTTATAATGATGATTATAAAGCCCTCAATCACGCTTCTTATATTAATACCCGTACCGTTTATAGTTTTGTTTTTCTATAAATATATGCCGGTATTTCATAAGATGTACTCTAAAAGTTTCCGTAAAAGAAGTGACATGACGTCGAGAATGAATGACTCATTTACGGCTGTGAGGGTAGTAAAAGCTTTCGGTAAAGAGGAAACGGAGAACAAATCATTTGCTGTATCGAGCCGAGGTTTCAGTGATGTTCAGGCAGAAATACAGACAAAAGCCGGCACGATATTTCCTTTTGTGGGTCTTGCTATGTGGTCAGGCTCTCTGTTTATTTACATTTTGGGCGGTATTATGATAATGACCGGCAAAATGGAATTCGGTACGCTGACATCTTTTGTAGGATACGTGGGAATGATTTACGGACCGCTGGAGTGGATGACGAACACCGTACAAAAGCTGACGGCGGCTTTAAACTCAGCGAACAGAATATTTGAAATAATAGATGCAAAATCTATCATAACAGAGGCAGAGGAAGCAAAAGTAATTGAAGATTTTAAAGGTGAGATTACTTTTGAAAACGTGAATTTCAGTTATGTGCCGAACCGACCTGTTTTAAAAGATATTTCGTTTAAAGTAGCACCGGGAGAGCATATCGGAATAGTAGGCCCGTCGGGAGCCGGTAAATCCACCCTGATAAACCTTGTGGCAAGGCTGTACGATACAGACTCCGGTGTAATCAAATTTGACGGTATTGACATCAGAGAGCTTTCACTGAAATGGCTTCATGATCAGGTGGGTACGGTGCTTCAAGATACGTATCTTTTTACGGGTACTGTTTTTGATAATATCGCATACACAAAGCCCGATGCTACGCCGGACGAGGTTATTGAGGCTGCGAAAATGGCGGATGCCCACGACTTTATTATGAAAATGGACGATGGCTACGATACGTGGATAGGAACAGGCGGAAAAGGACTTTCAGGAGGAGAAAGACAGAGACTTTCTCTTGCAAGAGCCATACTTAAAAAGCCTAAAATTCTTATTCTTGACGAAGCAACATCAGCAGTAGATACACAAACAGAGCTGCATATACAAAAAGCTCTGCAGGCACTTTCGCAGGGTAGAACAACGTTTAATATAGCCCATAGATTATCAACATTACGTAACGCCGACAGACTTATTGTAATAGAAAACGGTAATCTGGTGGAAATCGGCACTCATGCGGAAATATACGCCATGGAGGGCGTATACTATAAACTTTATCAGATACAAAAAGATGCACTTAAAATGAGAGGTTTAGAGGAGGCTAATTCTTAAAATGGAAAATATGACGAATGAATTATCTGCAGTAAAATATATTAAAGATGAAGAGCTTGAACTGAGTAAAACACAGGGCAATTTCTTGTCTCTTAAACTGGGAGAAAATACATATAAAAGAGTTATGCTTCAAAGAGCTTTCCCTTTATCTATGCCGACTAAGTTTATTTCTGTAAGAGAAATACGAGAAGACAGAGAACCCGGTGCTGAAATCGGTGTAATAGCTGACATTGATGAGCTGTCTGCAGAGAAAAAACGTATAGTTGAAGAAGAATTGAACGTTAGATATTTTACCCCCGAGATTTTACAGATAACAAAGCTGAAAGATGAACGCGGATTTGTTTATATGGAAACGGTAACTACTTCGGGTAATCGCAAAATAACAGCAAACAATAATTCTTCAAGCTTTGTTCGTTTGTCAGCAGTCAGAGTGCTGATTGTGGACGTGGACGGTAACAGATTTGATATACCTGATATGACTAAGCTCGATAAAAAGAGCATACGTAACCTGGAGGTTGTGGTTTAATGACACTTTTTTTTGAATTACCTTCATGGGTAACGGATATAATTTCAGAAAAATATCCTGATGAAAAAATGCAATATGCCGTGCCGTGGGACTTGAACGAGAAGGACGAGTTTACAGAAGGATATTGTGTTGTGACAGATAAAAATTTCCTTTTTCTGGAAGGCGGCAAGGTGCAAAAAGAAATATTATCCGAAGCTTTTAAGGATTTTAAAGTAAATCCTATGAGCGGAGCAGGTATTTTGGAAGCAAAAGCCACCCTTACCGGGGAGGACGTATATCTTGCGCGCTTTTCAATGGAGCATATGGCAAGATATGCTACCATAGCACAAAAAATTAACATCGCGCGCCTTGGCAGAAAAACACAGATGAGAGAAGACCCTGACCGTAAATGCTTAAAGTGCGGCAGACCGTATCCCAAGGGCACAACAATATGCCCCAAATGCGTTAAAAAATCAACGGTACTTACAAGACTTCTTAAAATGTCGCTCAAATACTGGAAACAGCTTATACTCACAGGCATACTGCTTTTGGTTATATCGGGCTTGAATATACTTTTGCCTGAAATATATTCCATTATTGTAAATAAAGTTTATACTGCCCCTGTGCCGGATGCAGGTAATCTCAGCGGCATTCTGCAAATATTTACGTTTCTCATAATAGCTTACATATCGTGCCGCGTTGCGATAACGGTGGTGACGATTCTCAGAGCGCGAGTTATGGCAAAATTAAGCAGCGATATGGTTCATGACTTGAGAGTAAGCGTTTTTGAACACATACACGCCATGTCAGTAGGCTTCACAAACGAGCACAAAACGGGAGATCTTATAAGCCGCGTAACGAACGACACGATGAGAGTCAAAAACTTCATACAGGCAGAGGCTGTAGAGTGTATAAATCAAGGTCTGACACTGTTGGCAGTCGGCGCATATATGCTCTTTATAGACTGGAAAATGGCACTTGTTGTAATACTTCCGGCACCGCTCATAGTGCTCGCAATGAGAGCTTTTCATCGCAAAACACATAAGGTTTACCGCAGATTGTGGCGGCTGTCGGGAAAGTGTAATTCCGTATTGCAAGACATATTGAGCGGTATACGCGTAGTAAAAACGTTTGGTACAGAGGAAAAGGAAATCAACAGATACAAATCAGTTTGCGCCAGCTACAAGAAGTTGTGCATAAGCAACGAGGTTTTCTGGACAACGGTGCAGCCCATGATACGCATACTGACGCAAATCAGCCACCTTGCGCTTATGCTCATAGGCGGTATTTACATTTTGGACGGAAAGATGGACGCCGGCACGCTGGTGCAGTTTACGACCTACGCCTCTATGATTTACGGACCTATACATTACATGATTTCACTGCCCAAATCTATAGCGGATGCTGTAGCGGCATCAGCCCGAGTTTTCGACATATTGGATAATGAGCCCGACATAAAAGACAACGAGAAGGCTGTAGAGCTCGATATAAAGGGCGATATAGAGTATCAAAATATGTATTTTGGATATAAATCGTATAAAACGGTGTTGGAAGATATTAACCTATCCGTAAAAAGTGGTGAAATGATAGGCCTCGTAGGACACTCAGGTTCGGGTAAAAGTACAATGATAAACCTACTCCTAAGGTTTTACGACCCCGATTCGGGAAAAATTACAATTGACGGTGTGGATTTGAAGGATATTTCCCAAAAACATATACGCAGTCAAATCGGCGTTGTACTGCAAGAAACGTTTTTGTTTAGCGGCACGATTTATGAAAACGTGACGTACTCTAAGCCGGATGCTACACTTGAAGACGTAATAAAAGCGTGTAAAATGGCAAACGCGCACGATTTTATAATGAAATTCCCCGATGGCTACGACACAAAAGTCGGTCAGAACGGCCAAACCCTTTCGGGTGGAGAAAAACAGAGAATTGCCATTGCAAGAGCTGTTATACACAACCCGAGAATACTTATTCTCGATGAGGCGACGGCTTCACTTGATACGGAGAGTGAAAAGCAAGTACAGGAGGCGCTGCAAAGACTTGTTAA
>JAGAQK010000030.1 GCA_017622825.1 Clostridia bacterium
AACAGGTCCTACTATTACAGCATATGTTAATGTGTTTGTGAAAGCCTTTAAGAACAAAGAGTCATCAACAAACAAGTAAACGTAGTTGTGAAGTCCGTTAAATACCGGATCCTCAAAAATGTTCCAATATGTAAAACTCAATGCTAAAGATGCAATCAAAGGAAGCAACGAGAAAGTGATAAACAAAATAAAGAACGGTGCCACCATGGCATATGACATTTTGTGAACCCACATCTCGTGCAACGTATAACCAAATCTTTTTTCTACATTAAAGAAACGTTTCTTTGGTACAGCGGGTGTATTTGCTACAGCTTTTTTAGCTGCTCTCTCTTCTTTTTTACTCACAAATCATCCCTCCTTGTTTGCTATTGCAGTCTCATACAATACAGAGCCGTCCTCAGGGATACGAAACTCTTCTTGCTTACGACGCATCTCTTTATTTATTTCTTTTACTGCATCCTCGAGGGCAATTCTACCACTAAGACCTTGGATAACCGTCTGGTTCAATGCAGTAAGCAGATATCTTGACGTATAATATCCACCCATTGTGTTAGGTGACTCTTTAAGGTGAACCCACTGAGCATTAATAACGTCAAGTTCTTCTTGTGAGTACGGAAGTGACTGCGTTGCAACCATGTTTGCGGGATTCCAACGTGAAGCAACACCAAAAGTAGCTTCAACTTCTCTACCGTATTCGGCCTGAACGTCATCAGAAAGCCACCATTGTAAGAATGTCCATGACTCCTCATACTGTTGCTTCTTAACGTCATCCTGTCTTACTATGATACAGCACGTGCCAAGACCACTTGTAGATCTGTCAATAATTTCTTCTCCTGTTTTCTCATCTACGCCTACAACGTGTCCGGGAACAACAGTCATTGCCCACTTACCGTTAAGCTCAGGAGCAGAATAATTGAGCTGCTGATAGAAGGTCATATCGGCAATACCTATCGGCATTTCACCTGACTTAAATCTCATATAGAAGTTAGCAGCATATACAAAGTTATACTGAAGATACAAATCAGCAAACTCCATAAATGACTCGTATGCTACCTCTGTATTAAGAGCTGACTGCATAGCATCGGCATCATAGAAGTCTCCGCCATATTGATAAAGGAACGGAGTATAACCGCCAACACTATAGTTGTAACAGAAATCGTATCCCGAGTTAGAAAGTGTAGGAAGAATATTATATACATCTTCCCATGTATCAGGAGGCTCGATACCTAACGTATCAAAAATATCTGTTCTATAGAACAAAGCACTCCAACCCTGTGTCTCCGGGAAAGCATAATAATCACCTTTGTAAAGATAAGGAACAAACGCTTGATCATGGTATGACTGCAATCCGTACGGATTATCATTTTTCTTCCAAAGCTCTTCAAAGCTCAATACGTCTGCATCATTATACGTGTCTACATTTATTTCATTCAAAGGAACAAGCGCGCCTCTGATAGCAAATTCAAATACGTTACCTGCTGCAATTGAGATTGCAAGGTCAGGAGCTGTACCTGCAACGTAACGAGGCATTATAAGACCCTCAGAAGAACCGGCAACCATGTTGATGTTAACTTTAATACCATACTCCGGCGTGAACTGCTCACTTACCATATTTCTCATAATGTCAACGTGCTCACGACCTCTTGCAACGTATACCTCAATCTCAGGCATACCGTCTGTATCAAGACCTTCACGAGCACCGGCGTTAGCGTATCTGTCACTGTCAAAAGAATTAAAGAATCTAACGGCGCCTACGTACAAGCTCTGCCATGAGTTACTTCTCGTATCGGGATATGAATAACCCTTCGGAGCTACAACCATATAGTCTACTGCAATAGGTTGCTCTTTAATTGATACCATTGTGTTACTCAAACCTGTCTGAGCATTTGTAATATCGTTAAGTGAAATAGCAACTTTCTCCAAATCTTCATCAAAGTCTTCAAACAAGTCTCTTGCAACTTTAACAGCGGACGCATAAGACGTTACTTTACCGCCATTTAAGAGGATTATGTTGTTATAACAATCCTCGAATGTTTTAACATATGTTTTAATATCATCTTGAATTGTAGGAATGTACAATTGTAAATCGTAGTCTCTGTTTTTATCTACTGTATATCCGCCTGATGATGTTCTGGCAGAAGCAGTGATTTTTACTATCTTGTTAACCAACGTGGATATTGAATCCATTGATTCTTCGATTCTCTGAAGTGAATGACGAAGAGGACCAACCTTGTTAACAAATGAAATGGTGTGTGTGCCTTCCTCAAGATAGAACATATACGGATTTTGATTAGCATCTAACAACGAAATAGCTGTCCAACCGTCAGCATATGGGAAGCAGTACTCCTCCATCTCGGCAAACGGTATAACACCATCAATCTTTATCTCCTTAAAAGAAGATACGTATGTATATTGTGATTTATATCTAAATCCTAACTCATACCATCCTGTCTGCGGCACATCGAACGACCATTCAACCTTATCTCCACCTACAGACCATTGATCTCCGCCGAATATATTGAAAAGTGTTGCTTTGTATCCGGGAAGACTTGCCTTTGAAGAAGTATAGTAATCGTTGTCTGTTTCCATTCTTACGCTAAGGCTTGTTGTGAAATTAGGTACTTCAAATTCCTTCTTAACGGCTTCTCCTGTGTAAACAGCAGAATCAGAGAAACCATTTTGTGCTTTGTAATCCTCGTAAGAAGGATTTACAATAGGCGCAACAAATTCTACAGCTCTTATGGCACCCGGTTCTCTTGAGAAAGTAAGAGTAATCTTGTGGGTACCTTTTTGCATGTAGAATCTATAAGGATTTCTATATAAACCATCAGGATTTGTCATTACAGCTTTTTGCCATCCAAAAATTTCCTGTGACTTAGGACGAATCTGATTACCTACAACGTCTTTGTTTGCCTCGTAGTCATGACCATAGAATCCATACATTCTCTTAAGAGCCATGTTGGAAGCCTCAAGGAAAGGATACTTGCCGTCGATAGTGAAATTGACAAGCATATTGGTATTACGTCCTTCGAGCATTAAATACTCAAGATAAATCGAATACAAACCTGCTGTATCAACAGTAATTTCAAATTCCAGAGTAGCTTCATCACCTGAAACATAAAGTGCACCGTCGTTTTCCTCCGTAGATATCACTTTCTCAGAATTATCATTCTTATCTGTCCACTTGTATCCGTTCTTAAACTCTTCTATCTCATTAATGTAGAAAAGCTCAGCTCTTTTGATTTCCTTATACTGCGAAAGCAAATCTCTAAGCTGTGTTCCTGAAAGGCCTTTATCTTTAAGACCTTCTTCAGTAAGATCGGCATCAGCAACATCTGTAACTCCGTATTTAGCTTTTAAAGCAGCAATTCCATCTACAGTATCTTTGTGGGACTTCTCAATGAGAGCCTTTACATCGACCTTTATAGGATCACCGGTGTAATACGGATAATTCTTGGACGCATATTTTGAGAGAACTTTACCGTACTCCAAAAAGCTATTGTCCAAACGCTCTTCATTCGTAACGAACGGATTAAAATCCATCTCGTCATAGTTGTCAAAATTGTATTGGACCGCCTCAGCATCCCTGTTTCCATAAACAACGATACCTATCGCAGCCACCAATACAAGAGCCACTATGATGATTGTCATACGAATCAATTTCTTTTTTTTCTTAGTCATACGATCAACCTTCCATAAGATGATATAATGGTTGTAAAACGATAATGATTATCAATATGCCTTTTTGGGCAATCTAAACAAAAGAATTATATATATTTCGTGCAACTGTGTCAATAAGAAAATGCCAAATTTACATAGTTAAATTTATGTGCAAATTGTAAATAATTATAAACTCAACACGTAATTCTTAAAAGTATTGCCTCTCTCTTCAAAGTTCCTGAAAAGGTCAAAGCTAGTACTTGCCGGCGACAGTAATACACAATCTCCCTTTAATGCATTATCATATGCACATTTTACACCATCTTCATAATTATTCAAATGAAAAATTTTCATTTTTTTCTCATCAAAACTCTCGCACGCCCTCACAGCCGCCTCGATTTTTTCAGAAGTAGGCCCAATAAGAATGAGAACCTTCACTTTAGCGCAAATAGCCGGTCCCACGTCATCATACGGTATATTCTTATCCTTACCTCCGGCAATCATTACAACATTCCCGTCAAAAACAGAAAGCGTCTGTATCGTCCTGTTCGGACTACTGTCAATTGAGCTGTTATAGTACTTCACGCCATTTAACTCCCTCACAAGCTCGCACCTGTGTGGAACGCCCGAAAATTCCGTTGCCACCTTCTCAACGTCACGCTGCGTAATAACATCCGCACACGCCGCAACAGCCGTCAAAAGGTTCTCACCGTTAAATTCTCCGGGAACTTTAAGCGCCGCACGCTCTATATTATAATTATTTAAGGAAGAAACATATTTTAGCACGCCATTTTCCATGAACGCGCAGCCGTCAGCAGATGCTGTAAACTCCGATGCACTTTTTTTGTGTACGGAAAAAAGTCGCACTTTTCTGCCTTGTGCGATACATTTCGCGGCAATGCCTGACGTTATTTCGTTTGCAGCGTTCAAAACAACAACGCCGTCGTCTTTTTGGAAATTTAAAATATTTGTCTTTGCCTCAATGTATTCGTTGTAATCTTTATGTACATCGAGATGATTGGGCGTTACGTTTGTAATAACGGCAACATCCGGACTTTTCTTCATTGTCATGAGCTGAAAGCTTGAAAGCTCCAAAACAGCAGCATCTTGCGCTTTAATCTCCGGCAGAATATCAATAAGCGGTCTGCCTATGTTGCCGCCGAGCCAAACTTTCGTATCTGTGCCCTCGTAGTGAGCTTGCAAAAGTTTGTAAGTGAGCGTTGTTGTGGTGGTCTTGCCGTCACTGCCTGTAATCGCATATATTTTGCATGGGCAAAGCTCAAAAAACAGCTCCATCTCAGAAGTAAGGCACGCGCCTTGCTCCACTGCTTTTACAAGCGGAATTACATCCGGCCTTATAATGGGCGATTTGAAAATATAATCAAATTTTTCTGAAGGAATTTCTTTAAGATAATCCTCTCCCGTAACTGCTTTTTTTATCATGTTGTCTTTTTTGAGCATTTCTATGTTCGAAATAACCTGCGGACTTGCAAACTTGTCGTACGCCGTTATATCCTTGACGCCACATTCACATAAAAAACGAATAAGCGGAATATTGCTTATTCCCAAACCAAGTACTGCAACTTTTGCCGAGTTTATTTTTTCTTTGAATTTCAATATATTGTTTGTCATAATTAACGCCTCCGCATTGAATTATACTATTATAGGTATGAAAAGTATACAAAATTCTTGACTTTTCTTATGTAGCTGTTTATTATAAGCTTTGTGTCTTTATGCACACCTGAAAGATTTTTAATAGCTTTGGAGTGATAATAAATGTTGTATAAAAGTACAAGAGGTTACTCAGAAAAATTCAGCTTTTCTGATGCTGTTTTAACGGGAATAGCGCCCGACGGCGGACTTTTCGTGCCCGAAGAATTTCCGACTTTGAATGAGGCAGCACTTGAGAAACTTTGCGAATTGGATTATTGCAGTCTTGCAAGAGAAATTTTCTCTTTATTTGCTGACGATTTCACAAAAGAAGAACTTGATACGTGCGTAAAAAATGCGTATGCAGACGGCAGCTTCCCCGAAGAGCCGACTCCCCTTTCTGTACTCAGCAATAATTTAAGCGTTCTTGAGCTTTGGCACGGTCCAACTTCTGCTTTCAAAGATATGGCGCTTCAGATTTTACCCGAGTTTATGTCGGTTGCAATCAAAAAAAGCAAAAAGCACAATAAAATCGCCATTTTGACAGCTACGTCAGGTGACACCGGCAAAGCAGCTCTTGCAGGCTTTAAAGATGCAGAAAACGTTAATATTATGGTGTTCTACCCTGTCAGCGGTGTAAGCGAGATGCAAAAAACACAAATGATCACACAAGAAGGCAGCAATCTTTCGGTAGTCGCAGTTCGCGGTAATTTCGACGATGCTCAAACGGGAGTAAAAAATATTTTTGGCGATAAGGAATTCGCAGAAGTTTTAAAAGAGCGAGGATATACGCTTTCTTCTGCAAATTCAATCAATATAGGCAGATTGCTTCCCCAGGTAGTGTATTATTTCTATGCTTACCTTGCTCTTGTACGTAACGGACGCCTTACTTTAGGCGATAAAATCAACTTTGCAGTTCCTACAGGCAACTTCGGTAACATTCTTGCTTGTTATTATGCTACAAAAATCGGTCTTCCCGTTAACAAAATAATTTGTGCGACAAACGACAATAACGTTGTATCTGATTTTATTACAACAGGCATATATAACAGCAAACGTCCGTTTATTCTTACAGTATCTCCTGCAATGGATATATTGATTTCATCAAACCTTGAGCGTCTCTTATTTGACGTTTCAGGTGAAAATACTGAGATTGTCTCCGGATTGCAGCAAGACCTTAAGGCGAACGGCGTGTATTCCGTAGAAAAAGAAATGACAGACGCTATAAACGAATATTTCTGGTCATCATATTCGACTCAGCCTGAGTGCTGCAAGACAATCAACAGCATACATAGTGAATTTAACTACCTTGTTGACCCTCATACTGCTGTTGGAATCGATGTTTACGATAAATACGTTATCTCAACCGGTGATACCACTCCCACGGTTGCTGTTTCTACCGCCAGTCCTTTTAAATTCAACAAGACTGTTGCGGAGGCGCTCTACGGCGAAGCTTCTACTGAGGGCAAGAGTGAATTTGAGATATTGGATGAGCTTTCTGAGAAGACAGGTTGGGAAATTCCGGTCCCGCTTCGCGATTTGGATAAGAAGTCAATATTGCACAAAGGCGTTTGCGATGTTTCTGACATGAAGGCCGAAGTTGATGCATTTTTAAAGTGATTTAATTTTTTGTGATATATTAGGAGGATATTATGTTTAACATAGCTATTTTAGGTTGTGGTGTTGTTGGTTCCGGCGTTGCTGACATACTTTTTGACAAGCAGGAAGAACTCAGCAAACGTTTTAATCAGGAAGTTAAGCTTTCAAAGATTCTTGATATTAAAAATATGGACGGTACTCCGTATGCTCCATATCTTGTAACAGAGCCGGCAGACGTTTTTGAAGACGATTCAATTAAACTCGTTGTCGTAACTATCGGCGGACTCGACTTGGCTGCCGACAGATGTTTCGCAGCGTTAAAAGCAGGCAAACACGTGGTAACGTCAAACAAGGCTGTTGTTGCCGCATACGGCAGAGAATTAACGAAGCTTGCGTACGAAAACAACGTTCGCTTCCTCTACGAAGCAAGCGTTGGCGGTGGTATACCGATAATACGACCTATGAACATATGCCTTTCTGCAAATGATATATATGAGATTCAAGGTATTCTCAACGGTACAACAAACTACATGCTTACAGGTATGTACAAAGATAAAATGTCATTTGATGATATTTTGAAGGATGCTCAGGCAAAAGGTTATGCCGAAGCTGACCCTACTGCAGACGTTGACGGTTTTGATGCTGCAAGAAAAATAGCAATTCTCTCATCAATAGCATACAATGGTTTTGTAGACTTTGAGGATGTTAAGTGCATTGGCATAAGAGACGTTATTTACGCTGACCACGAGCTTGCGGCAACCGGCGGATACGCTATTAAACTTATTGCCGGCAGCAAAAACACAGAAAAAGGAGTTCGGATAAGCGTTGAGCCTAAGCTCGTTGATAAAAGCAGAATGTTAGCTGCAGTTAACTCCGTTTACAATGCTATTCTTGTTCGCGGCTCATACACAGGTGATTCTTTGTTCTACGGTCAGGGTGCCGGAAAGCTTGCTACTGCAAGTGCTATTTTAGGTGACATAATAGAAATTCTTGAGGCTCCCGACAGACAAAACCTCCCTGCTTTTGTTGACAACACAGCAGTAATTATTAAAGACTCTGATGACAAAGAACGCTTCTACGTTCGTCTGAAATCGACATTTAACGACACAGAGAGTGAAGAACTTAAATCAGATATTACTAATATTTTTGGTAACAAGGCAGTTTATTTGGGATATGCTTTATCAGACAATACAACGGCTGCGTTTATTTCTGATTATTGCTCTGAAGCTGAGCTCAAAGTGCTTTGCGATAAACTTGCGCAATGTGACGGTGTAGAATCTATTGCTTACACAATGCGCGTGGCAGAATAATCATTTCGAGGTGTTAATATGAAAGTTATAAAATTTGGTGGCAGCTCACTTGCTGATGCTAAACAAATAAAAAAAGTTTGCAGTATTGTACTGTCAGACAGACAAAGAAGAATAGTAGTTGTTTCCGCGCCGGGCAAACGCGACGGCAATGACACAAAGGTTACAGATTTGCTTATAAGCCTTGCTCAGACTTGCAGGGACAATGGTGACGTAGATGCTGCTCTTGATGCAGTTGTTGAGCGTTACTCAAGCATTGCCAAAGATTTACATTTGGGCAAAGAAATCGTAAATACTATAAAAAATGATTTAAAAGGTCGTATTTCCAAGCAAACAGACAACTACAATATGTTTGAAGACTTACTTAAAGCTTCCGGAGAAGATAACTCGGCAAAATTGGTTGCATGTTATCTTCAAAGTATCGGTGAGAATGCAGAATACGTTGACCCTAAAGAAGCCGGTATGATTTTAAGCAATGAGTTCGGTAATGCGCAGGTGCTTCCCCATTCTTATGAGCTTCTTGCTAAGCTTGCTGAGCGCGATACAATTATGATTTTCCCCGGATTTTTCGGTTACTCCGAAGACGGCGACGTTGTAACGTTTTCACGCGGCGGCTCAGACGTTACGGGCGGAATTCTCGCTGCTGCCGTTAATGCGGACGTTTATGAGAACTTCACTGACGTTGACTTTGTTTATGCTGCTAATCCGAAACTAATTGAGAATCCGTTCCCTATTCCTCTTTTTACATACGAGGAAATGAGAGAGCTTTCGTATGCAGGTTTCAGTGTGCTTCACGAAGAAGCTTTAGCTCCTGTTTATAAAAAGGGTATTCCCGTTAATATACGCAATACCAACAATCCCGATGCTCCCGGCACGTTTATCGTTCCGGACAAAACTGCTCCCAAACCGACACTTCCTGTTGCCGGCATTGCCGCAGATACGGGCTTTATGACGATACACGTATACAAATATATGATGAACCGTTTAATAGGATACGGACGCAAGCTCTTGTCTGTTTTGGAGGAGGAAGGTATTTCTTTTGAACATATGCCTTCGGGAATTGACAGTATTTCTTTAATTATTCGCGAAAAAAACTGTCCTCCGGAGAAACTTGATAGAATTGTGAAGAAGTATAAAGAAGAATTGGCTGCCGACAGCGTTTCCGTAGATAAGGACCAGGCAATAGTAATGCTCGTGGGCCGCGGTATGACAAAAAACGTAGGTGTTTCTACACGTGCGACTGCTGCTTTTGCGAAAGCCAACATTAATATTCGTATGATTAACCAGGGTTCTTCTGAGGTTAGCATTATGTTTGGTGTTGAAGCCAAAGATGCAAAACCATCGGTAATTGCTCTTTACAATGAATTCTTTAACTAAATTAATTTTATATTGATATTTGATTTTATTTCAGCACGGTTTGGTTGGATTTTTCGGTTCTTTCAATTTTTGAAAGTTTGTACATATAGCCGCAGTACAGCCAAAATACCGTGCTGAAAATTCCTATTTTATACAGTATTCTGGATTCTACGAACTCTGTGGCAAACATCATTATACAAAGTACAAATGCTGCCAAGAACCATATATTTATATTTTTATACGTTTTAAAGACTGTCTTAGTCGACCTTGATACTGTACCGAGCGCAAATGCACCGATAAGCAAGAATCCTATAATACCGGACGAAACAAGCACGCATAGATATATATTGTGTGTATTTCTGAATTTAAGGCAATACGCCCACCCTTTATCCTTAAGGTTATCTACTGATTTTTCTACAACGTTTTCTCTTCCTACTCCAAACACGGGTGCTTCCAAAAATTCTTGGAAACATGCCTGCCATATATCTATCCTGTTTGCAAAAGGATTTGCTTCAAGGAAATTGGGATCTCCGGGTCTGTTTAAATCAACTTTATTGATTTTAGCTGATACTTGTTGCTCTGTGTTATGTGTTTCTGCTTGTGCTGTTTCATTATTTTGTGGTTTTTCATCACTTATAGAAAAAACGTATTGTGTAAGTCCGGGCAGATACGCAAGTCCTTCTTTTAGCGTAAAGCCGACTGATAAAAAGATACCTAAAGACAGTGCTGCAGATGTTATTGAAATCACCATTGTTTTTATTTTAAAGTTCTTTGCATGATTTACAATCGCAAAAAATACTGCAAATACAGTAGTGCCTGCAAGTACATAGTAACCTGCTCTTGAACCGGTCAGTATTAATACCGAAAATTGCAAAGCTATATTAATAATCAGTGGTATCCTTATTCTTTTTTTCTTACATGTTATCACGAATGCCAATGACAATATCACAGAAATAATCGTCAGTGTGGCACCTGTATTCGGATTGTAAACGCCCCAGAGGCGTCCCTCGAACAATCCGTAGCTTGCCTGGTATGTGCCTTCTCCCGTAAAATATATGCCTGAAATAGAAAACACGTACATTATGAACGATATCAGGCTCAATATAAAGGTGCTTGCTACTATCGTTCCTGAGACAGCTTTCATTTCTTTTATTATTTTGTCTTTTGTGGTGTCTTCGGGGAATAAAAAACATAGCACAAACAGTAAAAACATAAATGCTACTGTTTTGAGCCCGCCTATTATGTGTGTTTTATTTATCAGAATCGTAATTATATACGATAACAAGAAGCCGCCTAACAAGAATGATGTTTTGGTGGTACGCAATGTCTTTAATAATGTGCCTTTAATAAGCTCGTACCCCACTATAATAAAGCCGTATACCATCATTATGTTGATAATAAAACCAATTTTTTCTCTTATGTACGGAATAGCAATCAGCACCGTGGACAGTACCAGCAATATCTTGTAAGCAGTCCTGCTCAGCACGTATGCTTCAGCTATTTTTATAATTTTCTTCATTTGTTACTTCCTTAGTCAGTATTACTACAACAGTGACAGTATAACAATAATATCTCATAAAGTCAAAGTTTTGGTGAAATAATCGTTTAGTGTTGACATATTATGTATTAGAATGGTAGAATACAAACCATACTTCGGGGTAGGGTGAAATTCCCGACCGGCAGTAAAGCCTGCGAGTCCGACCAAATTTTTATGGCAATGATCGGATTGATGCGGTGAGATTCCGCAGCCGACGGTAAGACGATGGCCGCATATGCGGCAAGGTTCAAGTCCGGATGAGAGGAGTTTTTTTATGTCTCATAATTCTTTAAGGTCATCAAGGATGACTTTCTACGTTACTCGAATTGCGATGCTTGTTGCTGTCGCGACACCGCTTATGATGTTTGATTTTCCAATGCCGATTTTTCCGGGATTTTATAAGTTTGATTTAAGCTATTTTCCTGTTGTAATTTCAACGTTTTCGATGGGCCCGGTAGCAGGATTTATAACTGCGGTCCTTAAAAATCTTATTTCTTTCTTAATTGCGGGCACGTTTACCGACAGCGCCGGTATAGGTGCGCTTGCTGACACACTCATAGGTTTATCATTTATTTTGCCGGCAGGACTCATATACAGAAAAATGCATACAAAAAAAGGTGCTATTGCATCTCTTAGCATAGCACTCGCTGTTGTATCTGTTTTCTCTTGCGCATTTAACTATTGGTTCCTGATACCAACGTATTCCAAATTTTTTGGTCTTGATGCAGTTCTTGGTATGGCTCAGTCAGCATGCAAATACGTGACTGATGTTAAAGGCATAATAGTTTTGGGCACACTGCCTTTCAACCTATTAAAATGTCTCGTAATATCAATACTTACAATATTGACATACAAGCCACTTTCCAAGACTATATTAAAGAAACCAAAATAAACCTAAAATTTTATGGAGATGATCATAGGTATTCGATGGACTCTACTACGTTGTCTGTTAAATAAAACGTAATCCACCTGTCTTCTTCTACTTTATAAGAAACGAAAGCAACCGTTTCTTCTTCAGGTGTGCCGTAAACGTTCTTAACTTCGTCATAAGTATTGCCGACACGTATGCCATCTGCTGTTGCAACGCTATCAGTATTTATTACAATTGAGTAAAGAACCTCTTTATCCTCGCTTTTAAACGTTTGTAAATCTAAATCCTGATAAGAATAAATGATATCTTGGCCATCTCCTATACAGCTATCTGCATTTTGAATATCTGTAGGCTCACCTATTTTTGAAATCACGTCTTCATTAATAACCATTCCGATTTTCAAAACAAAGTTTTTGTAAGAAACGGCATCTTTGGTGAGCTTTTCCGTTTCTCCCTCGTCTTTTGTCGGTGTGCTTTCACTGTCCTCGCTACCCGTGTTATCGGCAGGACTTCCGCCTGTAGCTTTTGAAGTAGCATTATTTTCTGAAGAATTGTCCGAACCAGCCGAACAAGCGACAAGCGACAAGACCATAGCAATACATAGAATATACATACTGATTTTTTTGAACATAAATAATCTCCTCTACTTTAATTTGCAAATATTTATTTCAAGACCCTCCGTACTCTCGTACGGAATGTACGCTGAAAAACCATTTATCGGAAAAGCCTCATAAACTGTTTCTGTATTTCCATCTTTTACAGTAACAAATATCGGCTTATTTTTAGGGGCAGAATCATCTTTCTCGCCACCAATTAATTTACCGCTTATTTCAATCATGCCACCTGATTTTTTTGTTGCAACTTCGGCATCAAGAACTTCCAACTGATCTTTTGTAATCTCGTCGCGAACCGGAGCAGGCATTACAGGCGCAGATTCAATTAATTTTTTAATATTTCGTTCAACAAGCTCAATTACTACATATTCGCTTTCATTCTTCTCTACAAGATTTAACCTGTACGGAAAAACTCGTGAAAACTCTGCTTTACCGAAACTTTCGGCAATCATAGGAAGAAGTGCGTTGCAAAAAGAATCTCTGTAAATAACAGCACTTCCCTCTTTGTTTGCACATATCGTTTTAATCGTGACATCTTCTTCTGTCTTAAAGCGCGTCGCATACTCGTAAGTATTCTTATAATCAAAGTGTACTTGTGCATCAAGATTTTTTGACGTAGGATAAAGCATTTTCTCCAAGTCACCTTCGTGAGTGTTGCTCACGTTATAACTAAGAGCCGTATAGTCCGTGTGATTCACGTTAAGCTTGTCCATCATTGCATTAAAACCAATGGCAGCACCCATATTATTCCAATGAGAATCTAACGAGTGATATATCTGAGTCGTCTTTTTCCCTTCTTCAAGAATAGGAACTATATTCAAATAATATGCTCTGTCAGCTAAGGCATTGCTTAAAAGCTCCAAATTCGACGAACCACTGCCTTTTCTGTAATAATAAGGCATTTTTTCAGGATAAATGGTATTTTTATTAGGCGCTATGAAAAACACCAATTTGCCGCCTTTGCTTTCAACGTATTCATTAATTAAATCAAGTGTCTTGCCAATACTGTAAATATCATCTTTGCTTAAAACACCATTTCTTGTGTAATCATCAAGCGTTTCAGAGTAAAACAGCCAGTCATCTTTACCGATTATAACGTCATCTTCAGAAGAAGTTTTGAAAACTGATGCTTTCACCGTGGAAAATGCATTTACCAGGAATGATCTGAATCCAAAATTGTCTGACATATAATCATCAAATTCGGCAAAGAAATCACTATTGATGCTCCCGTCCTCTTTTTTAAAAGCCGGCATTGCAGCAAGCTCACGCTTTTCTGCGTTGTCCGCACCAACTTTTCCGTCGCCAAACATCATTGACAACGTAGGAAGTGTAATCATAAGCATAAAAACAATGCAAAACAATATTTTTAATAACTTTTTCATGCGTATTACCTCCTAAAATCTAAAATAAATAAACGGGCTGTATGTGTTGGCAGCAAGTACCATTATGCAAACAAACAGCATAAGAAGTACGAGTACGTACGTTGCTCCTTCTAATACGGAAACTTTTCGCAACGACAACGTCTGCATTTTACCTTTAATGTACGGAAGTACAGGCAGACAACAAACAATTGCAAATATTGCCGTGCATATGAGATACGGTGTACAGAATGACAACGCGTCCGAAAAGCCGCCTGTGTATGCCGAAGGTGTAAACATCCTTCCTATGTACGAAAACGCCACAGAAAGCGAATCAGCCCTGAAAATAACAAATCCTATTATTACAGCAAATGTTGTGTAAATATGGCATAAAACTTTGTTCTTAATTTTGATGATTTCTGCCCTTTCGAGTACAATCAATATGCCATTGTATATGCCCCATACCAAAAAAGTGAAATTCGCCCCGTGCCAAAGACCCGTTGCAAGAAATACTATAAACAAATTGACGTACGTGCGCACATTGCCTTTTCTGTTGCCGCCAAGTGATATGTAAAGATATTCTCTGAACCACGTGGACAACGATATATGCCATCTGCGCCAGAAATCTCTTATTCCCAATGATACATAAGGGTAATTAAAGTTTTCTTTAAACGTAAAGCCAAACATTTGGCCTAATCCTATTGCCATATCGCTGTAACCGCTGAAATCGAAATAAATCTGGAAAATATATAAAATCGCTCCCAGCCAAGCACATGCTCCCGACATACTGCCTGTCTCCAACGCAAAAATCGAATCAACCACAAGCGCCGTCACATCAGCTATAAGAAGTTTCTTGGAAAGACCGATTATAAATCTGCGTATACCTTCTGCAGCGCCCTCTGCAGTAACCTTTCTGCTTTCAATTTGTAAATTGATATCGTGATATTTTACGATAGGACCTGCAATGAGCTGCGGGAAAAATGATATATAAAGAAGCGTAGAAAAATAGCTTTTATTGACTATACTTCTGTCTCTGTAAACGTCTATTACATATGACAGTATTTGGAAAGTGAAAAAAGATATTCCGAGCGGCAACCTCACGGTAACGGCAGGAATTTCAATTCCCGGTATGTAATTGATTATTTCAACAAAGAAGCCTGCATATTTGTATACGAAAAGCATTCCGATATTTAAAATAACAGAAATTGCCGTTATAGCTTTCGCATATTTATCGTACTTTGCAATGAGTATACCGGCAAGCCAGCCCAGAAATACCGAAATTATCATTAAAAGTACGTAAATTCCCTCTCCCCACGCATAGAATAGCAAGCTTGCCACCACAAGAAGAATATTCTTTGTTTTTGTTCCGGGCAATACTAAATGTAGCAGAAAAAACACCGGAAGGAAAAGAAATAAAAATGTTGCAGAACTAAAAATCATAGTTTCTCCTTTACTTCGGCAAAGATGCCTCGTCCCATGTACAACCGTATGCTTTAATATAATCAGCTGTCATCTTATAACCGTCTGTGTATATTGGATCTATATAAAACCAACCGTCATCAAACTTCACATATATCCATCTATGAGGATTTCCTGTTCGCCCTGTACCTGAAATGTATCGCACTTCATAACCGGCTTTTGTATACAACATATATCCCAATGAAGCAAAATGCCAGCATGCTCCTTTACGGTTATTTATTGCATAGCACGCCATTTCTTCTATACTGTTGCCTTCTGCCGTATATTTGTATCTCACTCCATACTGTACGGCAAAAAAAATATCTTTAGGGCCGGAACCATTCTCTCTTAACATATCTTCTATGAAATAATCAAGATTATCCGGCGTACATACCGCCTTTTTGGCAACGCCGTCTGCCCCAAGATGGTACATGCCTATATCAGTATTTGTCAGCATTTTTCCATCGCTTCCAAAATAATACTTAGCACCGTTTACTGTTTTCCAGCCTGTCTGGATTTTACCGCTTTGAAAATAATACGTACTGTCTCCAACTTTTGTCTTGCCGTTTGCCAAACAACCCTTGGAAGTAAAATAATACTGTGTTCCGCTAATATTGTGCCAACCTGTTATGGCCTTTCCATCTTTACCAAAGAAATAGGTTTCATTATCTTTATCTTTCCAACCTTTTTGGTACTTGCCGTCTTCAAAAAAATACACGTTTCCATCAATTGTCACTATTCCTTCTGACAGCACACCCGTTTCAGAAAAATGATATTCTTTTTCTTGCACTGTCTGCCAGCCCTTTAATAACTCGTATTCTTCTGAAATATAGTACTTTTTATCATCTGCTTCTATCCAGCCGCGCATTGCCTTGCCGTCTTCACCGAAATAGTATTTTTTATCATCTGCTTCTCGCCAGCCTTTTACAAAAAGACCATCTTCAAAGAAATACAATTCTTTCTCTATTTCAGCCAAACCCTGGGCAGGATTACCATTTTCGTCGATATAGTACTGCTTGTCTTCCAATTCCTGCCATCCTTTGAGGAGATAACAATCTTCGCCAAATGCATACGTCTTGTCATTTACTTCTTTAAGTCCTTGTGAAAGCACGCCGGAAGCATCAGCATACATTTTACCTTTTTCATCTTCTATCCATCCAAAGTCCAGGCAATAATCTTCGCCGTAATGATACTTTTTATTTTCTATTTCTATAATGCCTTTTTGAAGTTTTCCTTCTTTGTCAGAGTAATACTTTTTTCCTTCAAAGTCTATATTTCCGGTCACAAGTTTGCCATCTTGTCCCATGCAGTACTTGTTGCCGTTGTCCTCTATAATTCCTGTCTGTATTACGCCTTCCTCATTGGAAAAATACTTCCCATTTTCACTGTCAATCCATCCTGTGCACAAATTGCCGTTTTTATCAAAATAGTATTTTTTTCCCTTAATGGTATGTATTTCAGTTGCCTTTTGACCATTATCAAGATTAAAATAGGCAATTTCATCTTTTTCGTGCCAACCCGGAGCATTTTTCTTCTGAAAATACATATACGTTGCTATACTGCCTGCTGCTATAACTACTGCTGCCGATACGCACGATATAATTACAACTTTTGTCTTAGTCTTCAATTTTCCCATTTTTTCCCTTTTCTCTCTATATTTTTTTTGTTCCTCTCTTTTATACCACAGTTGATTCAACCGGCTTCATAATATTTATGCCAAAGTTATAATCAAGTCTGTAATTACCGCCAATTTCTTCTCTCGCATCCAAATCATTAAAATGCCACCACTCTGAAGCAAGTGGGCTCATACCTACACCTGTACAATAGTCACGAAGCTTTATTGCAGACTCTGTCATACTTTCATGTACAGCAACGCTTTTCCATGCAGTTTTAGACTTACTAGACACAGGATATTTTAACGATACTGCCTTTGCGCTTAATTCATGCATTTGAGTTTGCATTATATGTTCTGTATAACTTGTCACTTCTACGTATTTTGCAATTCCACAAGGTTTGACTTCTGCCTTGTTAACTGTTGCAAGACTAACGTCTATGGCACAACCTATCTGATGGTTTGATACGCTCGTTGATATAAACCAACTCAGCGACCAAGGTGATTTTTCAATGCCTTTGCGCACTTCACTATCCTTTTCACAAAGCTCCAACAGTTTCTTTGATACAAGTTGCTGTGTTTCATACGGACGAAAAGCTTCGTAAATAACCAAAGTATTTCCCTCTGCCAAAGCTAACCTCTGTGCTTTGCAAATTTTATGCGCCATAGTATACAAAACAGGCGCTATATATTGTTGTTTACCATAGCGTGCGCTATATAAATAATAATCAAACAATTGTTTTCCTGTAACACCATCAATTTGCTTATTGGATGAAACAAACAAAGACGAGCTGCTGTTTGTGATATTGTAAATAATAGACGGTATAACATCCGGCAAATTAATAAAGCAATTCTTATTCGATATATATCCTCTTTTAACTTTATCAGCCGGTCCTCCGGTTTCTATCTGCCAAACTGTATTCTTCTCACTTTTTATTACGAATGATTGCCCTGCTTCCAACGTGTGTATAGGGGTTCCCGATAAACTTGCATCTCCATAGATATTTACTCTGCATGACGTGAATCCCATAGCTCCGTTTATCGGCACTTCAAACGTTGATTGTTCTCCGTTTGAATATTTAAAATTATGTTCTTCTGTTTCTTTAAGCATTTCTTTTAAAGAAGCAATAGTCGATACTTTATCTTCCTCTTCTTTGTTCTGATTTTCTTTATCGCCTTGTTGCCCCTGATCTTTTCCCGGTTCATCTTTTACCGAAGGGTCCGGTGCTTTCAATATATAATGAGTATTGTCATCACCTTTTGCCGAACTACTCCCTGTACTAATAGAAAAAAACGCAACTACTCCAAAAAAAACAACAACAATTGTGGCAACAGTCGCAAGAAATATTGTTACAATTTTATTTTCATTCATTTTTTTCACCTTCTTTTTTATGCTCATTTCACATAATCATCATAGCTTATTGTCGCCATAAAAACTGTGTGCAATCTTACGTAACATTATACTCTCCTCGGCAAATTCTGTCAATTAAACCCAAACATATATACAAAAGCAAAAAGGCTGCCCTCTTTTAAAGAGCAGCAGCCTGATTTTTTAATATTTTTATCAAAATTATCTCTTAAGGAGAACCTCTTCCTCGTATTTTCTAACTTCTTTAAGCCACTCGCCACCAACGGGAACGTTGTTGATCTCGCAGAAGTAATCCCAAACAGCACCAAATGGCAAAGTTTTGATTTCTTCAAGAGTAGCAAGACGTGTTGTGAAGTCAAATTTCTGCTCAGCAGCAACAAGGTCAGCTGTAGGTTCGAGAAGAGCAATGAGCAATGCTTTTTGCATATTGCGCATACCGATAACCCAAGCTGCAATACGGTTGATGCTTGCATCAAAGAAGTCAAGACCGATGTGTGTTCTGTTTACAAAGCCATTGCGAACAAGCTCAGCAGCAATGTTTTTAAGTTCATCATCAAGAACGATAACGTGGTCACTATCCCATCTGATAGGACGGCTAACGTGGAGAAGTACTTCATCAGCATAGCAGAATACAGCAGAAAGCTTGTCAGAAATAACTTCTGTAGGATGATAGTGTCCTGCATCAAGACAAACCAATTTACCTCTTGAAACAGCATAACCAACGCAGAACTCATTAGAGCCAACTGTATAAGCCTCAGCACCGATACCGAAAACTTTGCTCTCAAAAGCATCAAGAGTGTACTCCTTCGGATACTCAACGCTGAAAATCTCATCGAGACCTTCCATCATACGTTTTCTGGGTCCGTATTTATCAACAGTGATATCCTTCATACCGTCCGGGAACCAGAAGTTAGTAACAGCAGGTGTTCCCAACTCTTTACCGAAGTAAGCAGCAATCTCACGGCTTGCTTTGCAGTGACGGATCCAAAAATCACGAACCTCCTTATCAGGATGGCTGATTGTCATACCGTCTGCTGACATAGGATGTGAGAAACATGTGGGGTTAAAATCAAGACCAACGTTGTTCTTCTTAGCCCACTCTACCCATTTAGCAAAATGCTTAGGCTCAATTTTATCTCTCTCAACATTTCCCTCAAAGTCACCGTAAATGGCATGAAGGTTGATTCTGTGCTTACCGGGGATCAACGAAAGAGCCTTCTCGATGTCAGCTCTAAGTTGCTCGGGAGTTGTTGCTTTGCCGGGGTAATTACCTGTTGTCTGGATACCGCCTGTAAGCTCTCCGTCGGGATTCTCAAAACCGATAACATCGTCGCCCTGCCAGCAGTGCATTGAAATCGGGATGTTCTTAAGCGTTTCAAGAACTTTATCTGTGTCTATGCCATACTCAGCATAACGCTTCTTAGCCAATTCATAACTTTCTTTAACGTAACTCATTATGTATTACACTCCTTATATAAATATTATAAATACCATTTAAAAAACTATATTCATTGTGCCAAGTTTACAATAAAATATAGCGTATGTCAATAAGCCATTACTCCCATAAAAGCAAGCTCCGGCTGCGTTGTATCACATCTGCTGTATTGCACAACAACAGGCACGTTGCTCTTCACATACACAGCATACGGAACGCCCCTCGGCACCGTTTCGTTGCTTTTTGACTTGATCCTGTCCATTCTCACATGATGAGTTCTTCTTGCTCCGCAAGTTGCAAAAAAGCCCTCCATTGGCTCTCTGTCCTCAAAATACAAAGTAAAATCAACAACAGCATCGCAGTCTGTTGTATTTAATATACAAATTGCCTCGTGACTTACATAATCGCCATTATCCTTCACAGGATAAAAGGCATCCGGTATAAACCATTCACACTTACCTGCACTCATACTTTTTCCTCCTTATGTTTAATACTGTCATAAAAAATCTTCATTAATTGTATATACAAAGCAGACGTTTTTTTCTTCCACTCCTCACAAATAGCAGCGCCATCTTTACGGTCAGCCACAGGCAGCTTCACGTCCACTATGCAGTTCGTTCCTTCCCGTACGAAACATCTCACGTACACGTTGCCGTTAGAGTCTTCAAAGCAATCTGCATCTACAGACATTGAGCGCTCCAGAGCATCGCGATTTTCGTCTATATAAGCCTCGTATCTTGCACCGAGACCGCCGGAAAACATGTACTTCATCTGAGCCAAACGTTCCTTGCCTTTTTTTGTAATCGAGAAAAGAACGCATCCGCTGCTGTCTAACTCTCTTGCAATGCATTCTTTTGCTATTAAATCTTCGCGGCACTCCTGTATTGTAAAGTAATTCACAAGACCGGGGCCGAGAAGTACAGCGCTAAGGGCATTATCAGTCATTCTGATGCCCAATTTATCAAGTACAAACAATATCAATATTTTATTTGCAGTATACTGCTCACTATTCTCAAACATAATAATCAAACTCTATTTCGTATATTCTCACTGTATCGTTTTCCTGTATTCCCATTTCTTCAAGTTTTTTGATGAGACCTTTTTTCTTGATTACTCTCTGGAAATACTGTGAAGACTCATAGTCGTTAAGGTTAACAGAATCCACAATATTTTTTATCCAAGGACCTTCAACCACATAAACTCCTTCTTCAACGTGTACTGTAAACGGCTCTTCTTCGCTGTCAAGACTGTAAAGAACGTCTTCATCCTCTGTTACAAATACGCTGCCTGCCGGCATTTTATCAAGAATACTGCCGCAATAAGCAGCAAGCTCTCTTGTGCCTTGTGCCGTTACGGCAGAAAGCTCAAAAACTCTCCATGCTCCGTTTTCTTTCTCGGCAAGTATCTCATCGCCTTTTTCTTCAAGCCATTTTTGATATTTTTCTTTAAATATCGCGGCATTTTCGGCAGCATTTTCTCCGTCCATTTTATTTAATGCAATAATCTGCGGACGCGCTGCCAATTCTTTATTGTATTGTTCAAGTTCTTTATTTATCAGAAGAAAATCCTCAAAAGGATCTCTTCCTTCGCGACCAGAAATATCAATGACATGAATCAAAAGCCTCGTTCTCTCAATATGTCTCAAGAATTCGTGTCCGAGTCCTTGTCCCTCAGAAGCCCCTTCAATAAGTCCCGGAATGTCTGCCATAACATAGCTTCTTTCTCCGTTATTGAAAACCACACCAAGATTAGGCTTGATTGTGGTGAAATGATAATCTGCAATCTCCGGTTTTGCGCCTGTTGTAACTGACAGTATTGTAGATTTACCTACGTTCGGAAAGCCCGCCAGTCCCACGTCTGCCAGCAATTTAAGTTCAAGCTGCACTTCCATTTCTTTGCCGTCTTCTCCGGCTCTGGCGAAATTCGGTATTTGCCTTGTACTCGTTGCAAAGTGCATATTGCCCTGACCGCCTTTACCGCCCTTTAATACAATCTTTTTTTCTCCCGGAGTAACCATATCCGCCAATATACGACCTGTTGCGGCATCTTTAACAAGCGTTCCCTGCGGCACTTTTACTATCTCGTCGGCGCCACTTTTTCCTGTCATTTTATTTTTGGCTCCGTTTGCTCCACCCTCTGACTTAAATTTTCTCTTATATTTAAAATCAGCAAGAGTTGACGCGCCTTCATCGACAACAAAAACGATATCTCCGCCTTTGCCGCCGTCACCACCGTCAGGACCGCCTGCATTTATATATTTTTCTCTGTGAAAAGACACAGCTCCGTTGCCACCTTTGCCGGAGGCAATAAAAATTTTGGTTCTATCAATAAACATCGTTTTCTCCGTTTTAATATTCTATATAATAATGAAAAAAGACTGCTATACACAATATATTTTATATAAGTGCATTGCAGTCTTATTATATCGCTTGTTGAAAATTATTAGTCTTCAGCAATGATAACGGCTTGCTTCTTATCTCTTCCAAGTCTGCGGAAAGATACTTTACCGTCCTTCAAAGCGTAAAGCGTATAATCTGTACCCATACCAACGTTCTCACCGGGGTAAATCTTAGTACCTCTTTGTCTTACAAGGATATTTCCTGCAAGTACGAACTGTCCGTCTGCTCTCTTAACACCGAGACGCTTTGACTCTGAATCTCTACCGTTCTTTGAGCTTCCCAGTCCTTTCTTATGAGCGAACAACTGTAAGTTAATTTTTAACATGACTTCACACCTCCTATGTTAGTCAATAAAAGTCTAATCAATAACCTTAATGTATTCCCTGCCGTACGAATACTCAACCTGTTTAAATCCTATATATGCCGCCTCCATAACTGCGTATGCTGCCGTCATATCATCTGTCTTAAATAAGTCAGGTTCAAGTTTAAACTTCATATATCCGTCTTTTTCGGAATACTGCGGCTCTTTGCCGCCTATTTTCTTTTCACTGAAATAACCAATCGTCGTATACGCTATAGCAGATACAGCCGCACAAATTATATCGCTGCCTTCTTCTGCGTAACCGGCATGTCCCGAAATTTCAAATCCGGTAACTTTCTTTTGACTATTCCTGAAAATTCTTGCTGTTATCATGTTATAACATTAAGCGTTAATTTTCTCAATTGTGAGCTTTGTATAGGGCTGTCTGTGACCTTGTCTTTTTCTGTAACCCTTTTTAGCTTTGTGCTTAATGATGCGGATTTTCTCGCCTTTGCCTTGCTTAACAACAGTTGCAACAACTGTAGCGCCGTCAACGTAAGGAGCTCCGAATTTAACATCATCTTCGCTTACAGATACTGCAAGTACTTTATCAAATGTAACTGAAGTCTCTACCTCTGCGTCGAGTTTCTCAACGAAAAGAGTGCCGCCTTCTTCTACTTTGTACTGCTTTCCTCCTGTAACTATAATAGCATACATACTTCTGCACCTCCATAACAATCTCGCCTGTATATGACATCCGTGCGAAGACGTCACTTCCGTAAGGCACCGCACGAAACATCCCGTGCGAATTTGCAAGCCCCGTCAGAGCGGTAACTGCTGTATTTTATCACTAATAATTCAGTCCGTCAATCCCCTAATTTCTTCTTCACTGAATTTATATTTTTTATTGCAAAAATGACAACAAAGCTCTGCGCCGTGGTCTTCTTCAAGTATCTTTTTTATCTCGTCCTTGCCTATGCTCAAAAGTGCTTCCTCCATACGTTCCTTTGAACAGTCACATTGGTACACGCATTCAACTCTGTCTGCAATATCAAGACTATAGCCTCTCGTTATGTCCTCCAATATGTTTTCAATCGTGGCACCTGCGTTAAGTAAAGTCGTGACTGACGGCATATACGATATGCTTCTTTCTATGTCATCTATAAGTTTATCGGGTGCTCCCGGCAAGAGTTGCACCATAAAGCCTCCTGCTTTCACAACGTTCAATTCTTGTCCTATCAGCACGCCCAAAGACACTGCCGCAGGCACTTGTTTTGACATTAAGTAATAGTACGAAAAGTCCTCTGCGATTTCCCCCGAGTGCAGCGGTACGCTTCCCGAATACGGTTCTTTGAGTCCCAAATCCATCATAACATTCATAAAGCCTTTTCCTACAAGACCGCCTACGTCAAGCTTGCCGTCAGATTCTCTTGTGGGAAGGTCAGCATGCGGATGGTCAGCGTAACCCTTCACAAAAACCTTATCAAGTGCGCCGGCAGCGCCGTTTTTCGTACGTATACGGCAGACTGTAGCCATACCGCCAATGGGACCTTTGCCCTTAAGCTGTATCGTGAGCTTGTCCGTCTCATTTTTCATTTCTTTCGCCATTAAAACTGTTCCCGTAAGCATACGGCCCAATGCCGCAGTTGCTGTAGCGGAAGTATTATGTGTCAATCTGGCATCTTCTACGAGTTGGGTTGTTTCGGCGCCTATAACGCGCAAATATCCGTCGGCTGCAATGCCTGAAATCAATATATCTTTCATTTTTTCCTCCTATTTTTACGGCTTTTCGCAAATGAAATAAAGCCTTTCATAATCATCAAGTGTTTTTTCGGGATATAGATATGCAAATTCAAAAGGATGCCTCAGGTTGTCATAAACTGTAAAATTCATAAATCCCGCTTTTGTCAAGCCTTCACGCAGAACGTTTACCGACCATATCCTTTCAGAAATTTCTTCATCATACCTTCTGTACAGTTCTTCTTTGCCTCCACCGGCTGTCTTGCCTTCTACTTTTTCAAAGGCTGTCAGCTGATATGATACCTTTCCGGTTTTCTTTGAGAAATCACATGTCCAAAAGAAGCTTCCCCATTCAAAATCCTCAAACGAGCACTCGCCTCGTGCATAATTCCTCTCAAAAAATTTAGGCATCACAACGTCAAAAAACAAAAATCCTCCGCTTTCAAGGGATTCATATGCCCTTTTAAAAAACGCAAATAATTTATTTTTATTCGTTATGTGGTTAAGCGTGTCTGTCGTTGCGAAAATCGCCGCTGCCTTGCGCCCGATTTCCATTTTTGCTATATCCTGGCAAACCCAAGTGATATTTTCGTCCGTATAAGTGTTTACGGCTTGCGCTAACATATCCGGCGAAATATCTATTCCTATCACGTCATAATACGTTGCCAAAAGAGATGCCATAGCGCCGCTGCCACAGCCGGCATCAACTATGAGCGGTCTTTCCTTTCTCTCCTTAAACGGCTGTATGCCCCTGCTTTTTTGAATTACAGGCCGTGCGAAACATTTCCACTCTACATAAACGTCAAAAGGAAAAAGTGTGTCATAATAATTGGAAATAAAATTATACATCAGCTCACCCTTTCAAAACTTCAAATGCCTTAAGAAGCTGTGCATCTTCTTCACTGCCCTCAACAAGAGCTATTTCTATATCAGGTTTAATTCCCACTCCGTGTATACACTCACCCGATGGTGTAAAATACCTTGCCACAGTAAGAATTATGCCGCTGCCATCGTCCGTATAATCTCTTCTCGTCTGTCCCAGCGCCTTACCGAAGGTTTTCGTACCTATGAGCGTGCCTGCCTTGTGGTCGCGTATTGCGCCTGCAACGAGCTCAGAGGCACTGGCGGTATTGCCATTAACAAGCACTGCCAGCGGCACGTTAATGCATTGCGCGTCCGATTTAATCTCGCTGAGCCTTCTGCCGTTTTTGTCTTCAGAATACGCTATCAAGCCCTCGGGTAGTATCCTGTTTGCTACTGCGGAAGCTTCCGCTTCGTATCCGCCTCCGTTATCTCTCAAGTCAAGTATAATGCCCGTGCACTCTAACTTATCGATTTTCTCCATTGCCGCAGCAAATTCCGCGCCGGTATTTTCGTCGAATTGCGTGATTTTTATATGCATAATGCCGTCATAATCTGTTACGAATACAGACTGCTTGCTGACTTTTTTTATTTGTACCGTAACGGTTTTCACACTGCCGTCAGTGCTCTGCAGTTGCAAAGTCAGCTCATTGCCCTCTTTTGCAAAGATAGCGTCTAATTCAGCATCCGCATAATCAACTACCGCCTTGCCGTTAACGTGCGTTATTATTTCGCCTACCGCAATTCCTGCTTCTCCCGCGGAGGATTCTGCTTCTACGAAAACGACTTCCATGCCTTTCTCGTTATCCTGATACGTAAAGCCCGCTCCGATGTACGTGCCTGTTATAAAGTCTACGTACTCTCCAAGCGTTCCGGGCTTCAGATATCCGGAATACGGGTCGTTCAACGCTGCTACTGCGCCTGCAATGGCACCTTCAATAACTTCGTTTATATCATAGTCCAGGCAGAAACTGCTATCGATAAAATTGAGTATATCCTGGAACTTGGCAACCTTCGTTACGTCAAGCTCTTCACCCGCAAAACTTACGTTTTCGGATTTACGAAAGAGCCCACCATTATAATAAATACTGTCTGCCACCAAAAAGGTCACGAAAACCGTCACAACAACGAGCAATATTGCTCCGATAAATAAAACGTTACCATTTATCCGAAGACTTTTGTTGTCACCGGTATTTTTATTTTCTTCTGTCATTTTTTCACCTGCTTAAATTTTCACGTAGCGGCGTACTGCGATTATACCGGAAACTACGCCAATGAGTATTCCGGCGCCCAGGAACATAAGCAGAACGCTTAAAGAGAATTCCGAAAACTCTGCAAGACCTAAAATTTCACGAAGGCTTGACGAAGTGCCGGCTACAGCCTTATACACATATGAATATGTTATACGCAATGCAAAATATGAAAGAATTGCACTTATTAAGCCTATAAATATACCTTCTATTACAAAAGGCCCTCTCATATACGCTCTCGAGGCGCCTATATTTTTCATTATTTTCAATTCTCTGTTCCTTGCAAAAACTGTCAGTCTTATTGTATTTGCCGACAGCAGCACTGACAAGAAGCCAAAAACAATTACTGCCGCTAAGCTACCTATCCTGACACCGTTGTTAATTGTGGAAAAATAATTATACACTGACGTATTATCAGTTACTTCTTCCACTCCGGGCACTTTTTTCATATCAAGCGCGAACTGCTGTACATTTTTTACTGACTTTAGCTGCACTCTGAATGACACGTACATATAATCCGAGTCAAAATTTTCAAAAAGATCTTGTTCTTCTTCAAACATTTCTATGGCGTTTTGAAGATTTTCCTCTTTTGATATTCTCTCAACAGCATCTACACGTGAATCACTGATAATAATATCAGCTATCGAATAGCTTGCCGCATCACTTATATCTGTGGAGCAGTCTATCATCAATTCTTTTTGCTGATTACTCAAGTCTGTCAATATTCTTTGCAAATTGACAGAAAGCATCATAAGGCATCCCATGATATAAAGAGAAACAAATAAAACAAACACAGACGAGAACATCATATGCCAGTTTTTGAAACAATTCGCCACGCCCTGACGCAATATATAATAAAACGTTCGTATTTTACGCATCATTTTCGCTTGCCTCCTGACTTTCCTGTTTCTCTTGTTCTGCCTGCTTTTCCTCGTCATTTTTCTGTTGCTGCGAAGCAATACTTATGGAGGCAACAGGTATTTCCACTTGAATCGGCTCCTCAGCCTTTTCGTTTTCTGCAGGCTTTTGTGTTTCTTCTTCGGACGGAACTTCCGCTGTCTGCTCTGCTTCGGGCTGAGCTTCCTGTTTTTCATCTACTGAAACATTATGCCCGTGATTAAGCATTATCACTCTCATGCCCATTTCTTCGGCCATACTCTGTTCATGCGTCGCAACGAGCACCGTCGTTCCGTAAGAATTAATCATTTTAAGCAACGACATAATTTCTGCGGAGTTTTGGGGATCAAGGTTTCCCGTAGGCTCGTCTGCTATGAGTATGCCGGGGCCGTTTACGATTGATCTTGCTAACGCAACTCTTTGCTGTTCGCCTCCCGAAAGATGGCTGGGATATTCATCCCTTTTACTGCTAAGTCCCATAAGAGAAAGCGTTATATCCACCTTTTCTTTGATTTCTTTTCTTGAAGCGCCTGTTATTTCCATTGCGAATGCTACGTTTTGAAATACTGTTTTCTTATCAAGCAATCTGAAGTCCTGGAAGAAAACGCCTATGCTGCGCCTGTATTTTTGTACGTTTGATCTTCTGATTTTTGCCACGTTATGTGAATTTACGAAAATTTTTCCTGCGGTCGGTGTTTCCTCAAGCAGAATCAATTTTATAAGAGTAGATTTGCCGGCGCCGCTTGAGCCCATCAAGAATACGAATTCGCCTTCTTCAATCTTAAAGCTCAAATTTTTAACGGCTTCTACGCCATTTTGGTATTTCTTTTCAACATTATCAAAAACAATAATCGGGCGATTTCTCTGCTCGTTATTGAATAACCCTTTTTTCTTTGCCTGTTTTTCTTTTGTAGTTTCACTCATAGCGGTTTAATCTTCCTTTAATAAATGTCTCGTTATATTTTGTTTAGAAGTGCGGGTTCTTTGTTTTCTATGAATTGCAATATCAACAGTGCAATTCCTATTCTCATACCCACGTCAAATTTAGAGCATTCAAGCCCTGTCATTTTGTTAAACTTTTCAAGCCTGTACATCAACGTATTTCTGTGAATATACAATACTCTTGAAGCTTCGCTTACATTAAGATTGTTTTCAAGATAAACTTTTACGGTATTTAGAAGTTCTTTTGCCGATTTGTCACTTATAAATCCCTCTCCGAACGTTTCTTTGACATACTTCACACACGCATCCATCGGTATGGAATATATCAATTTTTCAAGTCCAAGCTTAGAATATTCAAGGCATTTATCAGGCATTTCAAATATTACTCCTATATTTTTTGCCTTGTCTGCTTCTACGTAAGCATCATTCAGGTTCATAAGCGATGGTATTGCAGAGCTTATTGACACGTACGTTTCAACCATTGCTTCAAGAAGTAACGTGTCTCTTATCATATTTGCATAATCCACAACGTATGAATACGTTATTTCTTCTTTAAGAGGGCATACAATCGCGGTTCTTGCATAATCTATGGGAATGATCAAAAACCCGCGTTCCGTACCAAAAAGTTCCTGCAAAATGCGGCATATGAGCTCACTGTCGCCTGCCGGCGTGCCTGAAACAATATTAAGTGCCACCAAAACCACAGCAAAGCCATTGGCGTTTGCCATATAATCACCGTAAACTGCCTCAATCTGTTCCTCTGTGACGTTTCTTCTGCCTTCTATGAGCAACTTTTTGAATATATTTATCAAATCTTTACTGCTTTGTGACTCTCTGTATCTGAAGCCGTGCGCTGCGAGTGCAAGTACGTTTTTGCAGTTATCTTTTGCCGTCTCGCATCCGCCTTCCTGCGGCGTCTTTAATTTAATAAACATAAAAATTGTCTCGTCACCGTCAACCGTTACGTTCTCGAAAATATATCCGCTACGTGTGAATTGTGACGCGTCATAAAAGTTGACCGAGTCGTCATTTTGAAGCTCTGTAAAAATCGCCGTAAGCTCTATACAAACAGATTCTTCATTGCCTGCCCCGCTGTAAAACAACACATGGCCTGTATCGTCTACAATACCGAAATCGCCATCGATATAAGCTGATATTTCTGTTAATTGTTGTTTGTTCGCACTGCTCAGCAAAAAAGACACCTCCTAATATACACACAGATATAATTATATACTAATTCTACACAAAAGCAAATACATTTCTTCGTGACGGACGGTGTCAAGTGGGGCTGAAATTTTTTGTTCACCCTTGAGTTTGAATCGACCTCGACAGGGGAAAATTTATGCGGAAATTTGAAAAACCCGCATAAATTCCGTTTGTCTCTGGAGTTCAAATCGACCTCGACCGGGAAAATTTATGCGGAAATTTGAAAAACCCGCATAAATTCTGTTTATCTCTGGAGTTCAAATCGACCTCGACCGAGAAAATTTATGCGGAAATTTTAAAAACCCGCATAAATTCCGTTTGTCTCTGGAGTTCAAATCGACCTCGACCGAGAAAATTTATGCAGAAATTTGAAAAACCCGCATAAATTCCGTTTGTTATACACCAAGAAACTATTCTCTGTAAAAATCAGCAAAAAAGTTCAAAAAAGGGGTTGACAAGCAGATAACATTTTTAGTATAATAGCCGAGCGTTCTCGCCGGACGTACAATTCGGTCGTTTGGTGAGTTCATATGGCGGCGTAGCTCAGTTGGCCAGAGCATCCGGTTCATACCCGGCAGGTCATAGGTTCAAATCCCATCGCCGCTACCATCGGCCCCTTGGTCAAGTGGTTAAGACATCGCCCTTTCACGGCGGCGACACGAGTTCGAATCTCGTAGGGGTCACCACAATCAGAAAAAGCACCATCTCTTATCGGGTTGGTGCTTTTTTTATACTGTTTAGTTATCGTACTATCAGAATTATATGTATATTCCGACCGATACAATAGTTAATGTTTTTTAAGTTGCAGGACCTGCAATAATAATTTCTTTTTTAAATTGGCAGTTTTAGCCCATATTGCTTAGAAATCGCAGCAAGGCAAAAACTTCATCAATAATTGTTAAGTCGCAAACAATAAAAAGGCGCAACAAAAACAAATATTTATAAATAATAATACTTCAACACAACTATTTTGTTATGCTAAAAAAGTAAAATTTGTTTACATATTTGCCATCCACGATCCCAACATATATCCCAAATCATATAATGTATTTAAGCCCGCTGGAATCAAATAAAAAGCAATGGCTATAACAAGGCTTTTTGAAATCTTTTTTTCCTTTATATCCATCATAAACTCCTTTACCAAACATAGCAGCACCACCCGCAATAAGGGCACCTACTCCAATTTTATACCCCAAATCATACAATTCATTGTATCCGGCAGCAACCGTAAAAACGCCAAGAGCAATTTGTTACCATCCGCCTTGTACCTTTTCCATCTCGCCTTGAGACATATTATAGAAAACATTAGCTTTAATCATTTCCATAATTATGTACCTCCTTAAAAATTTTATTATATTAAGGCAAATACATTTGAAGCCGTACGCACTTCAAATAAATATTACCATAACACCAATTACAAAACAATAACAATATTGCTTGTGGTTAAACCTTTTGTTTCTTCGCTTCTTTTACAGTAACAACATACAAAAGTGTATTGGGCTTTAACTTTTCATTTTGTATGTGCTCTGCCAAAAGAGGATATAGCTGATTGGCTGACAGTTAACTAACCAAACTTGATAATTTTTATAATTTTAGCTAATATAAAGATAACAAGTTGATATCTTTATGGATTTGAGGAGGTTTTTATGCCGCTTGAAATAGTAAGAAACGATATAACAAAAATGAAGGTGGATGCCGTCGTCAATGCCGCTAACGAATCACTGCTCGGTGGCGGAGGTGTTGACGGTGCAATTCATTATGCCGCAGGCGTGGAACTTCTCGAAGAGTGCAGAACGCTTGGCGGTTGCAAGACGGGTAAGGCGAAAATCACAGGTGGATATAAATTGCCGGCCAAGTATGTAATACATACCGTAGGCCCTATTTACGAGGACGGCAAGCACGGAGAAAAGGCATTGCTTGAATCCTGTTACCGCGAGTCTTTAGCTCTTGCAAAGGCACACGACTGTGAGACCGTTGCTTTCCCGCTTATATCTTCAGGTGTGTACGGATACCCCAAGGACCAGGCACTAAAGGTTGCCATCGACGTTATCAGTGAATTCCTTCTAAAAAACGAAATGATGGTTTATATCGTCATCTTCGACAAAGCTGCATATAAGATAAGTGAAAAGCTGTTTTCTGATATTGCCGAATACATTGACGATAATTACGTGCACGAGCATACCAAATACCTTTGTGGTAGTATTCGAATGAATGCACCGATGATTTCCTACACAAATTTCGAGAAAACAGATGATTTAGCGGCAAAGCTCCGGCAGATTGACGAAAGCTTTTCACAGATGCTTCTGCGCAAGATAGACGAGAAAGGCATGACTGATGCCGAGTGCTATAAGAAAGCAAACATTGACCGCAAGCTATTCTCCAAAATCCGCAGTGATATTAATTACAAGCCAAGCAAACCTACCGCACTTGCCTTTGCAATTTCCTTGGAGCTTTCTCTTGCAGAAACCGAAGAAATGCTCCGCAAGGCAGGGTTTGCACTGTCACACAGTAACAAGTTCGATATTATCATCGAATATTTTATAAGCCGTGGCAACTACAATATTTTTGAAATCAATGAAGCTCTGTTTGCTTTTGATCAGAGCTTGTTAGGAGCGTGAAACGATGATTAAATTTATATGTTACCCAAAATGTACAACATGTCAAAAAGCTCAAAAATGGCTCGACGAGAACCATATCGAATATGCATTCAGAGATATTAAGCTCGATAAACCTACGCTTGAAGAACTGACCAATTGGCATAAAAAAAGCGGTTTGCTACTCAAAAAGTTCTTTAATACAAGCGGTCTGCTATATAAATCTCTCGACTTAAAAAACAAGCTTCCCACTATGACCGAGGACGAGATGCTGAAGCTTCTTGCAAATGACGGTATGCTTGTAAAACGCCCGTTGCTCGTTGGAGACGACTTCGTGCTTGTTGGGTTTAAGGAAGCTGAGTGGAGTGCCTCTTTAAGCAAATAATTTGTCGCTTGCCATGCGACCTAACCTTTCTTTTATTGATGTAGGATAATGACATCAAACGAAAGAGAGGTTATTAATTATGAAAAACAACATTACCGAAATCATATTTATTTTGGACAGAAGTGGGTCTATGGCCGGTTTGGAAAGCGATACTATCGGAGGCTTCAACTCAATGATTGAAAAGCAGAAGAAGCAAAATGGTGACTGCTATGTCTCCACAGTGCTTTTTGACAACGAAAGTGAAGTTCTCCATGACCGTGTAAAGCTTCACGATATTCCTCTAATGACTGACAGGGATTATACCGCACGCGGTTGTACGGCTCTTATCGATGCTATTGGCGATGCCATTCAACACATTGGTATCATTCATAAGTATGCCCGTCCCGAAGACGTACCACAGCATACGATGTTTGTCATCACAACTGACGGGCAGGAAAATGCCAGCCGCCGTTACACAAGTGAGCAAGTCACGAAAATGATCGAGCGACAAAAAGAGAAATATGGATGGGAATTCTTATTCATCGGAGCAAACATTGATGCCGTAGAAACCGCAGCCCGCTATGGCATTAGTAATGACAGAGCAGTTAACTACAGCGCGGACGAGAAAGGCACACGTGTTTTATACGAAGCAGTCGCCGATGCAGTCTGTTGTGTAAGAAATGGCGAAGGTATTCAGACCGCTTGGAGCAAAGATATCAAAGCCGACTATCAAAAGCGCGGCAAAAAATAAACTCTACGGTAAAAGCCAACTTCTTATGCTCCCTTGATTGAAATACCAGAAACGGTAGCCTTTGAAAGATGCGCGAACGTTCCGAAGTATCCTGACTTCGCGAACTTAGTGGAGCTTATAATCAAATATTTATTGCTGCCATTCCAAACAATCGACTGACTGCTTCCCGTGTCAAGCGTTATGCTAAGAAGCAGCGTTTCGGCGCCTGTTGACGAAACGTGGTAGTATTTTATAACGTCACCGCTGTCAACTACTACGATTTTTTGCGCAGACGAAACGCTCGCGGGCAAATCAACGCCCACTTCTCTGACCGGCCATATTTTGGGATTGCCGAAATACACACTTGCTTTATTTTCGGTAAAGGCTACCCACACGCCGCCCAACGCGCCATTCGGGAAATTCTTGGCAGGATCAGGTATTCTCGCGCCTATGTAACAAGCGTTCCAATAGTTTGTATCAGATGAAGAAGGTACTGATTGTACTTTAACGTGCAATTCATATTGGTTGTATCCAACGCCGGGCTGATACTTGTAATCAAGATTATAGCTTTTAGCGCCGCCATTCCATGAATAATTAGCTTTCTTGAAAACTTCCTTGGCAGTTGCTTTGGGTACAGCAACTGTTTCAGAAGGTTTTACGTAAATTGAAGCGTTATTTATAGGAATTTTGCTTGTATTAGGTCTGTATGCAAACATAAAATTGTTTATAGCCTCTCTGAAAGGCTGTTTGCCACGCGTAACCTCAGTGCCCGTTGTACCTGTAATACGAGCCTGGCTACCTGCATCATATCTTAAAAATTTGTTATCTGCACCTTTGCTGCTTGCGCAGAAGAATATGTGTCCCGGTACTCCACCTTCCTGTGGATTAATAAACACTATATCCCCTGCTTTAAGTCTATTAACGCTGGTAATCTTTTCAAAACCTTGTTCCACGCACCATTCTTCAAGATTATCAACTGTCATACCATAATTATATATCTGATTTGTAAATCCTACTCTGAAAAGCACCCAGCCTATAAGTCTGTCACAACTTATTAATCTCTCCGTAGGATTTATTGAACTGTTAACGTCAAGAGCGCCCCAATTGTACGCAGGGTTAATCGTCGGATTGCCATATTTAAATCTCTTTGCTCGCATAAAATCAGTAACATTTTGCGCTTCTTCAAGAATTTTCTTTACGAGCGAATCATAATCCGTCGGAAAGATAGGAGACGGAGATGGTGTTGTCGTAGGTGTCGGGGTTTTCGTCGGCGTTTGTGTAGCCGTTGGTGTCGGTGTTTGTGTTGGCGTCGGCGAATATGTAGTCGACGTCGGCTTCAATGTAGGTGTAGGAGTGGGTTTCTGGGTAGGCTCGAGCGTTGGTTCAGATGTTAGCGTTGCCGTTGGCGTCTCGGTTGTTCCCTCTGTAGTAGCTGCAGAAGGCGCCGGCGTAAACTCGCCATCAGGTTTTCCCGTAGCTTGCTGCGTTACCGACGTAGTCGGTACTGCGGTATTCGTCCCCGCACTAACTGCCGGATGCGTCTTATTGTTTTCGTCATTTGTTGATGTAGCACATCCAAATACAGGCACAACAATGACTAAACATAACAACAAGCAAACAAAAGATTTGCTCAATTTACTCATCATACCATCTCCTTGAGTATTTTACGTATTATATGGTATTCATTATACGCGTCTCGGCAGTACTTTTCAACAAAAAAGCCCACGCCATTTTTAACATTTTTGTAAATGCACTTTGTTTTTTTTGCGACTTTATACCTACCGGGAGAGAACAAACTCTTTCATTTCATTTTTTTACAGGTCTGTATGCAAACATAAAGTTATGTATCGGTTCACTTGATGGCTGAACAGATTGTATTCTTGTATCCGACCCGCAATCATATCTAAAATGATTATTGCCCGAGTCATGTCCTGCATAAAGGAAAGTGTGTCCCGGATAAATAACCCCTGATTTAGACACTTTTGGAGTAACAAATACAATATCACCGGCTTGCAATTCATCTACATTTTCAATTCTTGTAAAACCATGCTTTTCGCACCAAGTTTCAAAATCATGATCATTTCTTCTGGAATCAAAAACATATATACCGTTTTCTTCTGGCTGATCCGTAAAACCTACATCATAAAGAGCCCAACATACAAATCTATCACAGCTAACAAGCTTCGCTTCGCAATTCATAGCAGGATTCATTGGTGCATGGCCATATTTAAAACCTGCCTCACGCACAAAATCAGTAATTCTCTTTCCAGAACTTAAAATATCAGCAACAAGCTCCGAGTGAGTAGTATACACTACTTTATTTGAGGAATCATAAACCTGATATCCGTATTGAGCAAGCTTATCAGCCTTCTCTTTAGCCTCATCAATATCAGTATAACTATACTCCTCCATCTCGGCTCTTGCAGTTTTAACGTAATACCTATTGCTACAACTAGTTCCCGTAAAAGCCATCATCAAAATCACTCCAAAAAGTACAATTCTCAATAGTTTTTTCATTATTACACCGCCCGTAACAATTATTATATCTTCATACTAAAACTTTTTTTCAAGCAAGTCAAGAAATATGATTGAAAATTGCCCAACTCAAGTTAATTATTGTCTCTGTCCGGCCACAAAAATCCCCTATTGACATTCCAAGAAATATTGTGTATAAAATATATAGAGAATATGACAAAATTATTAACGCGACATCAACAAAAATCAAGGGTGCCGTTTTACGGCATTTTTATTTTGTCGTTTGTCTGTTTGGAGAGAATTATGACTGTATTTGCCAAAAAAATTGCATCGTTATTTTTAATATGCTTAGTGGGCTTGATGCTTGTTGCGTGTGGAGAAGATGACACAACCGCGATGGGTTCAGGCTCCGTTTTTTCAAATACTGTTGATATTGCAGCAAATTCTACCACCAATACTACTACTTTAGAGGCTACAATTATTCCGTCTGCAGAGCCCACTACAGCTCCAACTTCGATGCCTACAGCGTTGCAATCAGCGACACCAACGGCTACGGAAATTCCCACGCCTACGCCAACGCAAACGGCGACACCAACAGCCACGGAAATGCCTACGCCTACACCAACGCAATCGGCGACACCGACAGCCACGCAGGCGCCCACGCCTACGCCAACGCAAACGGCTACACCAACAGCTACGCAGGCGCCCACGCCTACACCAACGCAAACGGCGACACCAACAGCTACGCAAGCGCCCACGCCTACACCAACGCAAACGGCGACACCAACAGCTAC
>JAGAQK010000031.1 GCA_017622825.1 Clostridia bacterium
CGTAGGCATATTGCTCATACTTCTTTGCGCGCTTCTTATTAACAAGCTTACAGGATATAAATACAGAAAATCATTCTTTATTATAGAACTTCCCGAATACAAAGTTCCTTCACTTTGGATGGCATTCAAGTCGATGTGTCAAAGAGGTTGGGCGTACATAGTTAAAGCCGGCACAATTATCCTCGTTTGCAACTTTATTGTATACATGATGCAGACTTACGGCTGGAATTTCCAGGCAGTAGAAGACCCTTCACAGTCGATACTCGCAACAATCGCTACTCCTTTCGCATATATAATTGCTCCTGTGGTAGGCGTTGTGCTTTGGCAACTTGCCGCAGCAGCAGTAACGGGCTTTATTGCGAAAGAGTGTGTTGTTTCAACGCTCGCAACAGTGTTCATGTTCGATTCGCTTATAAACGAGGATCTTGAGCTCATCGAAGGCGCAGCAGTCGGCTCCGCACAATTTGGTGGCATCACAGCAGTTGCAGGCCTCGCATTCCTGATGTTCAACCTCTTCACACCTCCGTGTTTCGCAGCCCTCGGCGCAATGAACTCAGAAATCAAAAGCAAAAAGTGGCTTTTTGCAGGTATAGGCCTCCAGTTCGCAGTAGGATACACAGTCGGTTTCCTTGTATTCTTCTTTGGTACACTCTTTGTCGGCGGCTCTTTCGGCGCACTGTGGATGCCAATTGTAGGTTGGACGGTAGTTTTGGCAATCGTCGCGATTTTCGCAGTTCTTATTGTACGGAAAAACAGGCAGCTTAAAGCGGAGTATGCACTAAAATGAATGAGACAATAAAAAACATAATTATAATTGCCGTAATATTTATCCTCGTCGGCGGGGCTATAATATATATATTACGTGCAAAAAAGAAAGGGGCCAAATGCATCGGTTGCCCCTATGCCAAACAATGCAGCAACACAAACCGTTCCGCAACTGAAACCGCAGAAAAAACCGAAAAATGCTGTTGTAGTGTTGCGGCAAACGACGATCTCGATATGAGCGAACTGATAAAGATAAATAAACAATGAATGTAAACATAAGAGAATCCTGAAAATATGGATTCTCTTTTTTGTTGCCGACCTGACCATAAATGGCTTATCTTATACGCCGCACGTGATGGATAAAATTTATGTGGGTTTTTGAAAAAACGGCAAAAATTTTCTAAGAAATGAAGAGATTTTTTGCGGATTTTTGAAATTTTCGCATAAATTTTTATGCCGGAGACTCGAATCTAAAGGCAGGATGGACAGAATTTATGCGGGTTTTTGAAAAAGTGGCATAAAATTTCTAAAGAATGAAGAGAATTTATGTGGGTTTTTGGAATTTCCGCATAAAATTGTATGGGTTCGCTTGGCGTATCAGTAGAATTTGATTTTTAAGAGTACAGAAGTTCTACTTTACAAAAAACGCTGATGCGAATACAATTTGGTTATGTTTATGACTCGAGGAGATGAAATTTATGGAGTATAGACGGATGCCGCATGGTACAGAAAAAGAAAGCTTTAGTGTATTGGGGCTCGGAATGGGCGGCATACAGCACACACCGGCAGAAGAAATAGAAGCGATAATAAAAAAAGCGATAGATAATGGTATAAATTTCTTTGACTTGTGCGCCGGAGGCGCAGTGTATGAGCCATTCGGCAGGGCAATCAAAGGACAGAGAGAAAAAGTGTTTTTGCAGGTACATTTCGGAGCAGTGTATGACGAGAACGGCGAATACGGATGGTGCAGAGACTTTGAAACAATAAAAAAGACATTCGAATGGGAACTCGAGACATTGGGAACGGATTATGTAGACTTCGGTTTCTTACACTGCGTAGACGAAGCAGACGACTTTGAAAATCTATGCAAAATAGGCGTGTTTGATTATCTCAAAGAATTAAAAGAAAAAGGCATAGTGAAACATATAGGATTCTCATCACACACACCGTCAGTTGCAAATACGATAATAGATACAGGCGTTATAGACATGATGATGTTCTCAATAAATCCTGCGTATGATTTCGAAAAAGGCGACGACTACGGCATAGGCTCAGTAAAAGAAAGATTCGATTTATTCAAACGCTGTCAAAGAGAAGGCATCGGCATATCGGTAATGAAACCGTTTTTCGCAGGACAATTGCTCACAAAAGAACACTCACCATTTGGCGTGGCGCTAACACACAACCAATGCTTGCAATATGCCATAGACAGACCCGGCGTGCTCACAGCAGTGCCTGGAGTGCAGACGATGGAACACTTAGATAAACTGTTGGAATTTCTGCAAGCAGACGAGAAGGAGAAAGACTACTCGGTTATAGCCACGTTCACAGCCGAAACGATATCCGGTATTTGCGTATATTGCAACCACTGCCAACCGTGTCCGGCAGGGATAGACGTAGGACTTGTAAATAAGTATTACGACCTGGCACTGGCAGGTGACACGATAGCAAAAAATCACTACACAAAGCTCAGTACGAAAGCAGGCGCATGCATTCAGTGCGGTCACTGCGACGAACGCTGCCCGTTTAGCGTTATGCAGACGAAACGCATGCTCGCTATAAAGGAGTTTTTTGATATATGAAAAATCACAACACAGTAAAATTGCTGAAAGACAACATAATCGGTGTATTCGCACCATATAAAGAAGACGTCAAAAAGTATATTCTTTTTGACGCATCAAGCGAGCCGAATGGTCTTAAAAAGATAAGGTACGCCAAAGACGAAGACATACACGTTAATCGCGATATGGATTTAAGTAAATATGAAGTGTTTTTTTTCAAAATGTACACAGAAGACAAAGCCGCAATAGGCAAAGAATTCAGGCTATCATTTGCATGTCCCGCGACTGTAGAACACCCGTGTAATTTTTACCAAAGGCCATTGATTATAAAAAACACAGGATGGAATTACTTTTCAGGTAAGCTAATCAACATAGACAGGCGCAATTACCCCTCATGGGATAACATAGTACAATTCAATATACATCATAACGACAAAAAATGCGATGAAGACATCACACTATACTTTGACAGCGTAGTACTTTATGAAAAAGAAGAAGGCTGCTATTGGGGCAATCATCTGGCAGTATTAAAAGACGCAGTCGGTTTTTCGGTAGGCGGCCCAAGAGCAATATATAACGACAGACAGTACGAGATAGACAAAGGAAACAGTAAGGCAAAAGTCTTTCAAAAAGACGGCACATACTGGCTGCCGCTAAGCGTTTTCGCAGC
>JAGAQK010000032.1 GCA_017622825.1 Clostridia bacterium
ATGAAAAAATATGCGGCGATGATTATCGCATTAGTAATCATTTTTCAGACATTGTTTACAGGAACCGTTTTCGCAGCAAAGGATTACATACTTGAAACTGCTGATTACGGCGAAATAAGAGATACAATGAGCGATACGTGGGTTGCTGTTGATGATCTTGGAAGGGAAGTATCAACCGGAGCGACCGTAAGAGACGTTCAGGAAGAAAAACACGTATTAATGTTCTACTATACGTGGAACTTACCCCAGCATGTTCAAGGTATTTTTGATATATCAAAAATTCTTGCGAACGGCGAAAAAACAGGAAGATACAACTGGGGAGGCTCGCCTGCTTTCCATTACTGGTCAGAGCCGTATTTCGGATTTTACAGAAGTGACGATCCTTGGGTAATCAGAAAAGACATACAGATGCTTTGCGACGCAGGTATTGACGGTGTTTTCTTTGATGCAGGTAACGGATATCTTTATCACGACGTTTACGAAGTGTTTTTTGAAGAAAATATGAAAAGAAAGGCTGACGGACAGGCGTACCTCAAAGCTACGTGGATGATAAAAGCCGGCGGCCCGTTGAACGGCGTTTCAAATGTATTAAAAGAACTTTACAATACTTATTATAAATCAGGGGACTATGATGATGCTCTTTATATGATTAACGGCAAGCCTCTTATGCTTTGTCCTGCTTCTGCTCCTAATTCTGCAGAGCTTAAAAATTTCTTTGAAGTTCGTGATTGTTGGGCGTGGGCAAGCGGTGAAGGCAAGTGGCCTTGGCTTGAGGATTCGCCGCAAATAGGCGGTTGGGCAAAAGGCAACACATCAAGGCAACGCGAAATGGTTTCCGTAGCAGCAGCACAGCACCCTACGAGCAATATGGGAAAAAGTTTTTCTAACGGTAAACAGCCGTCCGCGTCCAAGCAACAGCCGGAGAAAGGCATATATTTTACTGAGCAGTGGGAGAGAGCGTTGAAGCTTGATCCACAATTTGTGCTCGTAACGCAGTGGAATGAGTGGATGGCACAGAGATTCTTGTCTACGGGCTCCGACTACTTCCTGGGAAAGAGACTTCCGAAGGACGAAACGTACTTTGTAGATGCATACAGTGCGGAGTTTTCAAGAGACCTCGCACCGATGAAGGGCGGATATGGCGATAATCACTATTATTTGCTGACTGATTATATCAGAAAATTCAAGGGCGCACGCGACATACCTGTTTACAATAAACAGCAGGTTATTGATACGACAAACTTTGCTACGATACGTTCGTCAGAGAGTGCTTTTTATGATGATTTGTACGATACGCTTCATAGAGACCATCCGGGCTCTGTGAATTCAAAGAGATATTATTACAAGGATGATTCAGGCAGAAATGACTTTGAGGAAGTAAGAGTTGCTACGGATTCAAAGAACGTATATTTTTACGTTAAAACTGTTGAAAATATTACGGACCCTACAGGTACGAATTGGATGAATCTTCTCCTTAATACTGATGCAAACTACACAACCGGCTGGCACGGGTATGATTACGTAGTAAATCGTACTCGCAACGGCAACGTAATTTCTATTGAAAGCTACGGCAAAAACGGGGAGTACACGTTTACTTCCGCAGGCAGCGGCACTATCACGTATAAGGGTAAGGAAATGATTATTTCTGTGCCGCGCGATACGTTGAAAATAACAGGCAAGAATTTTACGGTGGACTTTAAGTTTGCTGACAACATTCCCGAAGAAGACGACATTATGTTGTTTATAGACAAGGGTGATGTGGCGCCGAACAACAGATTTAATTACAGATATCAATTTGTTGATACGGGTTCGCAGATAACGCCTACAGCTATACCGATAATTACGCCGACTGCAAAGCCTACAGCTACACCGACTGCTACTCCGACTGCCACACCGACAGCGACACCTACGGCTACTCCTACAGAGACGCCTACAGCTACACCTGCAGAGACACCGACGATAGCACCGACTTCTGCAGAGGGCACAGCGCCTACGGAAACAACAGCGCCTGCCACTGCGGGAGAGGAAATGAACACACTGACTATCGTTATAATAGTGTGCTCAATAGTAGTTCTTGCAGCTATTACAGCAGTTGCGGCTGCTCTTGTTTTGAAGAAAAAGGGCAAATAATCTAAACCTTGACAACGGGTAAATGGTGTGATAGAGTTTAGCTGTTGAAAAACGATTAAGATTTGGAGGTTAGACCAATGAGCAGAATAAAAACAATCGAAACTAAAAATGTTGCTAACACTGTTAAAAAAGGCGGATGCGGTGAGTGCCAGACATCTTGTCAGTCAGCTTGCAAGACATCATGCGGTGTTGCAAACCAGAAGTGCGAGAATAAGAATAATAAATAATTTTATTCGATAGTCAAACGAGCGTTGCCTTATTTTATAACTAAGGCAACGTTTTGTATTTTATAAGGAACGATTTATGGTACATCAATATAAATTAAACGGTTTTAATATAGTTCTTGATACGTGCAGCGGCTCCGTTCACGCAGTTGACGAAGTGGCATACGATATAATTGAAATGTACGAGGAGCATTCCGCAGAGGAAATAACAGCGAAAATGCTTGAAAAGTACGCAGACAGAGCAGACGTAACGGCAGAAGACGTAGCAGAATGTCTCGATGACATACGTATGCTTAAGGAAAGCGGTAAGCTTTTCACAGAAGACGAGTTTGAAAATCTTGCTATAGATTATAAAAACAATAGTAACGTTGTGAAAGCGCTTTGCTTGCACGTGGCACATACGTGTAATTTGAGCTGTTCGTACTGCTTCGCAAGCCAAGGCAAATATCACGGCGACAGGGCGCTTATGAGTTTTGAGACCGGTAAGCAGGCATTTGATTTTCTGATAGCAAACTCAGGCACGAGAAAAAATCTCGAAGTGGATTTTTTTGGCGGCGAGCCTCTTATGAATTGGGACGTTGTCAAAAAGCTCGTTGAGTACGCCAGAAGTGTGGAAAAACAACACAATAAGAATTTCAGATTTACACTTACCACAAACGGCGTTTTAATTGATGATGATGTTATAGATTTTGCCAATAAAGAAATGAGCAACGTTGTGCTCAGTCTCGACGGCAGAAAAGAAGTAAATGATACGTTTCGTGTTGACCATGCAGGCCGCGGCAGTTATGACCTTATTGTGCCTAAATTTAAGCATCTTGTGGAGAAACGAGGCGGTAAGGACTATTACATGCGAGGTACTTTTACGCATAACAACGTTGACTTTACTAATGATATATTCCACATGGCAGATTTGGGCTTCAAAGAGCTCAGCATGGAGCCTGTTGTTTGCCCGCCCGGTGATCCGTATGCACTCACAGAGGAGGATTTGCCGAAGCTCAAAGAACAATACGAGATTCTTGCAAAAGAAATGATTCGCCGCAAAAAATCAGGCAACGGCTTTACTTTCTATCATTACATGATAGATTTAACGAATGGCCCCTGCATTTACAAGAGAATTACAGGTTGCGGCTCCGGTACGGAATACCTTGCTGTTA
>JAGAQK010000033.1 GCA_017622825.1 Clostridia bacterium
GAGATGTGTTTTATGAGCAAAAAGAGAAATCTTTGTAAGGCGTTTATTGTTGTTATTGCCTGTTTGACCGTAATGATGATGTTTTCAATGACTTCTGTTGCGCGTGATTTTGTTGAAACTGACAGGAAGTGTACGCTTGACCTTACATATAAATACGAGGAGACGTTCTTTAGCGGTGTTGAAGTGAACATTTATAAAGTTGCTTCTTTTAATAAAGTCGGAGAATTTGAGCTGGCCGGCGCTTTTGCTGACTATGCTGTTGACGTTGTGAACGTTAAATCTCAGGATGAGTGGAATGCTCTTGCTGATACTCTTGCGGCATATGTTGTTGCTGATTCTCTTATGCCTACTGCAACAGCTACGACAAATGAGAACGGTGTGGCTGCTTTTGCTGATCTTGAAGTTGGTTTGTATCTTATTGGTGGCTTTGTTGCTGAGTATATTGACAACGGTACTGTTCAGTATGATGATTTTTTGATTTCTGTTCCCGGTCTTGATGATGCTGAGAATTGGATTTATGACGTTGATTCTTTACCGAAGCCGCTTTACCATGAGCCTGTGTATGAGGAAATCGAGTACAGCGTTGTTAAGCTGTGGAAGGATTCGGGCAATGAAAATAAGCGTCCTGTGATTATTGAGGTTGAGATTCTTAAGAATGGCGAGCCTCAGGAGACTGTTAATCTTTCTGCTGAGAACAATTGGTCTTATTCGTGGACCGGCCTTGACGATGGCAGTGTATGGCAAGTAGTTGAGCGTAATGTTCCTGAGGATTATACAGTTACTTTTGAAAATAAAGAGGCTTCGTTTATAATCACTAATACATATCTTACCGAAGAACCTCCGACGGGTGATTCTTTTAATGCCATACCTTATATTGTTATTATGTGTGCCAGCGGTGCGCTCTTGATATTGGTAGGCATAATCAGAAGAAGAAAGGCTGACGCTGAGGCGTAAGTTTTTTAGATATTGGACGCTCGCGTTCGTAGCTTCCAACAATAATTGTGTGTAAAAACTCTGTTGCATTTTGCAGCAGAGTTTTTTTTATGCCCATCAGGGCGCGGCTGCCGCCGCTACTCGTCCTTGTCATTGTCCTTGGCATTGTCATTCTTATCACATTCGTACAAAAACATAGTGAAATTGTACGAAAAAAGAATTTGGGTGGTGGATGACTTGATCCCCCATTTTTAATTTCGTACAAAAAAGATATGTTTTTGTACGAATGTATAAAAAATAAGCTCTTTAATTTTGCTAACAGTTGTGGTAAAATTAAAAGGCTTTGAAAATAATGATTTTTTAGGAGGCAATTTATAATGAAAACTAAAGCAGTTAGATTGTATGGTAAAGAGGATTTAAGACTTGAAGAGTTTGAGTTACCGGCAATTAAGGATGACCAGATTTTGGCACATATTATTTCTGACAGTGTTTGTATGTCTACATACAAGGCTATGGAGCAGGGATCGGACCACAAGAGAGTACCGGAGGACATTGACAAGAATCCTGTAATCGTTGGACATGAGTTCTGCGGTGAGATTGTTGAAGTTGGTGCTAAGTGGCAGCACAAATTTAAACCCGGACAGAAGTTCTCGATTCAACCGGCTATGAACTACAAAGGTTCTTTATATGCACCCGGATATTCTTATCAGTATATTGGCGGTGCAGCAACTTACGTAGTTATTCCTAATGAAGTAATGGAGACAAATTGCCTTCTTGATTACAATAATGATGCTTTCTTCTATGGTAGCGTTGCAGAGCCAATGTCATGTATTGTAGGCACATACCATGCTATGTATCACACAAAGAACGGTTGTTACGTTCACGATATGGGCATCGTTGAGGGCGGAAATATGGCGATTCTTGCAGGTGTAGGACCTATGGGTATCGGTGCTATCGACTACGCTATTCACTGCGACAGAAAGCCCGGTCTTTTAGTTGTAACAGATATTGATGAAGCAAGACTTCAAAGAGCAGCTTCAATTTATACTGTTGAAGAAGCAGCA
>JAGAQK010000034.1 GCA_017622825.1 Clostridia bacterium
CGCTGAGCCTGCTCACGAATGGGAAAGGTGGAATAGAAGATGCTTCGGTCCTTGAAGAACTGCTGCTCGCCCCTCTGCATCTCAACAAGGAACTTCTCCCCCTTCTCGTTCTCGCAATAGACATCAAACACGGCTTTGCGGTCAAATTCCGATGTGCCCATGTGCTCGGTGTTCAGATAGGTCAGATCCGTTATCAATTCCCGCCCGTTGAACATGGAATTAAGGAAACTGATGAGCAAATCCTTGTTCACCTCGGTGCCGAAGAGTTTCTTAAAAGCGAAGTCAGTGTAGAAATTGACATATCTCTCGCTCAGGTCATCTATTGCCATAACAGTCTGCATTTTAGGTTTCTCTTCTGCAAAGTTAGGATATTCTCACGAAACCGGCAACATTTTACCGTTTTTTATAGAGTTGTGTCAAAAACGTTTGAACCGCTTCTTATTCCGTGAGATTCGTGGGATTTGCGTGAGATTATACTTCATAACTCACTGCTCACTACTCAAGAAACTGTCGTATCTGCGTCATTGGCGTGCCATCATCTTCTATTTGTCAAAAAACAAGAAAAGAAGTTTTTGGGCAGAGAGACCAAAGAATGCAAACACTCAACATTCATATAATCAAGCAAATACTAAACAATGACAATGTGGTCGAAAACACACGAAAAAAACACTTAAGTGTTTCTTGAGTTTTACTTAAGTCTTTTTGCGGAAACACTTAACTGTTACTGAAGAAACACTTAAGTGATATTTTCGTCTGATTTTTGTGTAAAGTTTTTTTATTGCTGTCCGGTAAAAATCTCTTTGATAGATGAGAACAGACAAATCATATATGGTTGTTATTTCCCATTTTAAGCTTTATCCTGCACTTTTCCCCAAAAAATGGCTCATATGTATACCAAACATATCGGTTGTCCGGGGAAATGTTGTTTTTGAAACGCTTCATGATTTTTACCGGACAGCAATATTAAAAAATACATGGTAAAGTGTAGTGTTAACATCAGTAGATATTTATTCGTTATTACTAAAGAGGCCGCGTTGTAAAATTAATTACGACACAGCCTTTGGCAAATTAATGGCTATCAATATGGTAGATGTCTATTCTTTACTGCTCTCGAACATAAGTTTATGATGGAAACTCCAGAAAGGATAAGAATATATGAGCATCTTCCCTTTATATGGCAAATTCCTTTTTTTGATAAAAATATAATCTATTAATGGCCTGATAATGATAACCCATAATGTAAGCATTGGTACAAGATATTTATCATAAATGATTGGGCTAATTATAATTCCGTTGAATACAATTATTATTGTAAGCCAATATTTGAATCTCATAACTTACAAATTTTTGTTTTTCCTACTCTATTACAGGCTTTTCGGATTCTGCCTTTTCAAAAAATACTTTTCTCTTTATCTGAATCTGATATTTTTAACCTCCTTTCTTTTTGTTTTTCTAATTTTGTTTCAAATTATAAGTATTCTAACTTGTAGATCTTATTTCGTGTGGAAGGAATGATACTACAGAGTTGAGAGCATATCAAGGATAAAACTGTTATAACAATCATGATGGTGAAGCACCATTCATATACATTTGATTTCGAAATCAATTGTATAAGGAAGAACAGGGTGCAGAAAAATGGTAGTACTTTAAAGTTAACCAACTCCCATCTTTTATACATCATAGAGGGACTAACATAACATGTCTCGCCAACTACGTTGCAAACAAAAGATGCGATTGTTATTGTAGAAGTATCAAGTAATTTCAATTTAACTTCAATCTTATCGCCTTCTTTTGTGTCAAATATGCAATGGTCGACAATGAATGGACAAACAGCTATTTTTTTTGAATTCTTTAAAATGACAATTTTGGTATAGAGTTTATCAATGCCTCGATTAACAATAATTTTCATGTTGTATGACAATTTTTGTTGGTAATTATGTACAGCTTCCATATAAGGTGTCCAATTTGTAGTACCTGATATTGAAAGAATTTCCTTAGCTTTTGCAAGTATGTTAATTGTATGCTTATTAGTCTATCCTAATGAACTCTTTCAAAATATTTAATTAAATGTTTCATACACAATGATAAAAACTCAAGTTAATTAAAAAAAGGTACGTCAAATTGGATGCCCTATGTCCCAGAGATGGCTAAGTTATATTATTCAACATCAAAATAGAGCGCAGCAGCGGCAGAACTCGCAACTGCCATAGCACTTCCAAGTGCGACACCAATGGCATCTGCTGCTGCCCGGAACTGATAACCACAGTCCCTACATTTATATAATTGGACACCGTTACGAATACCATTCTTGACAGTGTGCGAAGAACCACACACCTGACATTTCTTCTTATTCATACTAACCTTGATTTTCTGGCTTTTGAAACGCCCACAAAGTTAGTGTTTATCGAAGATTGAGTAATGTCACATCCTGCAATTTGAGCTATTGAGCTATTTTGAACGTCGATTTTGCTCTCAAACGTTTGAATCGCTCAAATCACTTGTGTACATTAGGCCTAGAGGCACATTCCATCCTGCAATTTGAGCTATTGGCCAATTTTTTACCCTCTACCATTGTGAGGACTGACACATGTTCTGGTGTGTAGAGATGCGCCCGAACTCCAGGCGCAAACATGCCAAGAAGGCAGGTTAAGAGAAATGTTTTCTTTGTCATAGAATAAAAATTTTTTGTTGGTTCGTAATGATTTCCGCTGCAAAATTAGTATTAGTGCAAGAAATGACAAAGGAAAACAGTGTACAAAAGTGTACAAAATTAAATAGCAGATTATCAGGCATTTAATAAGGGGGGGGCAATTGTACGGGAGTGTACAAGACGGTTTTTAGAGCTGTTTTTAGCGTTTTTGTGTACAGTTTTGTGTATTTTTCGACAAAAGAACAGAAGGAACAGGTTTTTGGGCAGTGAGTCGTGAGCAGTGAGTTGTGAGGGGGTAGGGACGTCTGCGTGCAGCGTCCGAAGTTTTTTATTCACGCAAATCCCGCTAATCCCGCCAAAGGCTTAGAGTAATATTTTGCGAGATTCGTGGGATTCGCGTGAGGAGGGGATTATAGTTCTCTCATTAGTTTGTCGAACATGGCAGCGCCACCCACATTGGTGTGGAACAGTTTTTTGAGCAAGCGGAGGCGGCGGGTGGAAAGGTTGTTGTTGTTCAGACCGGTCAGATAAACAATGTC
>JAGAQK010000035.1 GCA_017622825.1 Clostridia bacterium
GGCTGCTTGCACGGAATGCTTGTTGGTGTGGAGATAATTGAATGATTATTTCTCAAACAGTATTTGTTTTGTGATTGATTTTAATTAGCTTTAACACGGGCAAATTTTGCGATAGAGAATAGTGAACTGTTTTTGCCGTAAAGTTACACCGGAGTGGGAAAGAGCGATGCCTTTCCGTAATCCGTAGCTCATACAGTGATAACTTTTCTGAATGCCTCGTAATTTGCAATTTCTCGTTCGGTATGGTAAATTGCATATTCTATTGTGTCGAAACAATTAAGATAACTTGACATTACTGTATTAAATACTTTCGCTACAATTTCAGGTGGATTTCTAAATGCGCCGCAACCAAAAGCACCGAGAATCAAAACTTCGTTTTCGTTTGCTGCATCAATTTCAAAAATACGTTTAATGCGAGAAGTAAGCAGTGATTCCAGCTCCGCGGGAGTAATTTTTGCAGGCTTATATCCGGCGTTATGACACAAAAAATATGACATTTCAATATCGATTTGCTGTAAAATTTATGACATTTCAAATTTAGAGCCTCGCTTTGTGTTATCTGAAATGTCTATGACTGTTTTGCTTTAAAAGAAAGCAGAATTGGGGTATGGCGTAAATTATTAACATCATCTTTATACGATATATAATGTTTATAATTATTGACAAAAATGCGTTTTTAGTTCATAATTATTGACGTTATGAGGTGATTGGAATGAAAAAAGTTTCATATAATATATTACCGGCAACTGAGGAAATACTAAAAACGATGGGCGAGCAGATTAAATTGGCGAGATTGCGTCGAAATTTAACTGTAGAACTTGTTGCTGAACGTGCCGGAATCAGTCGCGCTTCTCTTTGGAACGTGGAAAAGGGCAGCCCGTCAGTTGCTATGGGAATATACGCTGCGGTTTTGCATGCACTTAACAATATGGATAAAGATCTTTTGCTTGTGGCTAAAGATGATGTTATGGGTAGAAGAATGCAAGACCTTAATCTCCAGATCAGAAAAAGAGCACCAAGAAAGGAGGACTAAGCAATGCCTAAAAATGAAAAAATTATATACGTTTATGACAGTTTCACTTTTGACGAACCGAAACTACTTGGTAAACTTTTCGTGAGCACTATTAAAGGTGGAGAAACGTATTCTTTTGAATATGATAAAGAATGGCTGTCGACTACCGGTTATACTGTCTCTCTTGATCCTGATTTCATGGGTTATGGTGGAAGAGAATATCCTAGCTATGATAATATATTCGGCGTTTTTGCAGATGCTTCTCCTGACCGTTGGGGACGACTACTAATGAACAAAAAAGAACGCAAGATTGCCGATAAAGAATCCCGCAAACCAAAGCGACTCAACGAGAGTGACTTTTTGATGGGTGTTTACGACGAAACACGTATGGGCGGTATCCGTTTTAAATTAGATAAAGATGGCGAGTTCTTGTCAAATGATAAAGAAACAGCGACTCCACCATGGGCAACGCTTAGAACATTAGAAGAAGCATCAAGACAGTTTGAAAATGATGAATCTGCTCTTAATGAGAAGTGGCTTAATCAATTACTCAGACCAGGTTCTTCTCTCGGTGGTGCAAGACCAAAAGCTACAGTAGTTGATACTGAAGGACAGCTTTGGATTGCAAAATTTCCTTCAAAAAACGATACCAACAATACCGGCGCTTGGGAAAAGGTTGTTCATGATCTTGCACGCATGTGTGGCCTCAATGTTCCTGAATCTAAACTTGAAACCTTTTCGAAACTTGGCAGTACCTTTCTTGTAAAGCGCTTTGACCGCGATGGTGACAAACGTATTCACTTTGCTTCTGCCATGACCTTGCTTGGCAAAACCGACGGAGCTTCTGCCGAGGACGGTTCAAGTTATTTGGATCTCGTTTCAATTATCAAATCTAACGGAGCAAACCCCAACGCAGATTTAATTGAATTGTGGAAACGTATCGTATTTAATATGGCAGTTTCCAACACAGACGACCATTTGAGAAATCATGCATTCATCCTAAAGAAAAGTGGATGGGCACTTTCACCACTTTATGATGTAAACCCTGTGCCTTACGGTGACGAGTTATCGCTTAATGTAAACGAAGATGATAATCGCATTTCTATTCCTCTCGCGATGGAAACTGCACATCGTTTTGGTATCAAAGAAAAAGATGCGATAATATACGCAAAGGAAATTATCGAAATTGTAAAAAACAATTGGGAAAAACTTGCTACAAAATATGGCATTTCACGTGGCAAAATTGAAGATATGAAACCAGCATTCAGCGCATGCTATGAAGATGAAAAGCAATAAATAGAGGTGGCGGCAAGGGAAACTTGCCGCCTGTTTGTTTGAATTGAACATTAAGAAGGCCTGGCTATATTACCTGTAAAAGAGAAAGCAGAGTAGAGCGCCGGTGTTCCGTAGGGTTATTCTAAATATAATAACAATAAATTATTGACATTTGTATATAATATAATATAATTATACTCGTAAGATAGTAACTCATAAGATAGCAAATTGAATCTTACTGGGAGGGAATTATGTTTTATTGTAGAAATGAAGAACTTCGTAAATTAAATAAAAGATATGATGCCGGGAATTTTGAATGTATTGTTATCTATGGCAGACGTCGTGTGGGAAAAACAACGATTATAAATGAATTTTGTAAAGGTAAGCCTACAGTGTTTTTTTCAGCTCTTTTGGAGGGAACCGCAAAAGATAACTTAAAGACTCTTTCAAGAGCCATCTATACGTATAATCAACCGGATGCGACAGACGCTCCTGAATACAATTCGTTTGATAGTGCGTTGAATGAAATTACACGATTGGCAGAAAATGAGAGAATTGTATTTGTTATTGATGAATATCCATATTTAGCTAAGTCATATCCATCTATTTCTTCAAGGCTACAGCATTTAATTGACCATACTTGGAAAGACAGTAAGTTATTTTTGATTTTATGTGGTTCGTCTATGAGTTTTATGGAAAATCAGGTGCTCGGTTATCAAAGTCCTCTTTATGGAAGAAGAACAGGACAGTTTAAGATAGAACCTCTCACATATAAAGAGACAGCGGTTTTTAATCCGGAATTGGATAATGTAACAAATGCATTTGTTTATGGAGTAACAGGCGGAATCCCGCACTATATTAATAAGTTAAATGTACAAGGGGATTTTGATAATGCATTGTTAGAAAACTTCTTTGATCGATCGGCATACTTGTTTGAAGAGCCGGCAAATTTGTTGAAACAGGAGCTTAGAGAACCGGCAGTATATAATTCCGTAATTACTGCAATAGCAGAAGGTGCTTCTCATATGAATGAGATTAGCACTAAAACCGGGATTGAAACCGGACCATGCTCGAAGTATTTGAGTGTGCTTATCAACTTAGGTATTCTGAAGAAAGAAACTCCTATGACTGAAAAGCAGGGAAAGAAAACCATATATAGCATAGCAGATCCATTCTTTAGATTTTGGTATAGATTTGTGCCTAATAACATGACGCCGATTGCATCAGGTAGAATGGAAAAGATATATGACAAAGCAGTGAAAGCATGTCTAAATGACTATATGGGCCTGATTTTTGAAAAAATGTGCAAAGATTATTTGCTTTATTATGCAGACGAACTTGGTTTTCAAATAGTAGATATCGGACAATGGTGGGGAACAGATTCCGTAGAAAAAAAGCAGGTTCAGATTGATTTAGTAGGTAGTACTGACAATAAAAATGAATATTTGATAGGTTCATGTAAATTTAGAAACGAAGCAATCGGTGTAGACGAATTCGAGCTGTTGAAAAAATATGCTGCTGTATTTGGAAAAGGAAAAACATATCATTATTATATTTTCTCTAAAGGTGGGTTTACGGAAGGTCTAAAGGCATTAGGGGATAAAGGCGAAGTGGAATTGATTGCCTTAGAGGATATGTATTGGTAAAGAATTAAAAATTCGAAGTTGCCTGTATAACGTTAGAAATAACGTTTACATGCATTATTGAATTTGATATAATTTCTCGGGCTTTTGATTTGGTATCAAAGTCAAAAGCTGAGTTTGTGTGCGATTGATACATACAGATGAATGGAGTAGATTTTATTATGCAAAACAAGTCTCAGTCAAATATGAAAAATAAAAAGAAAATTTTTGCTTTGCTTGGAGTTATAGCGGCGATAATAGCTATTGCAATTATAATCATTTTATGTCTGCGTGGCTGCAATTCGAAAAATAATAGCAGTTCTACACCAAGCAGCGTTTCGTCCAATGAATCTGAGCTTCCGAAATCTACGGCTACTGCCAATAATACAGAAAAGCCAACTCCAACATCTACATTAGAACCTACTGCTACAGCGACAACCGTGGCGACACCTACTGCAAAGCCGACCGAAACTGCTACCGTAAAACCGACAGTTACAGTTAAGCCAACACAGCAGCCTACGCCTACTCCTACGCCGACGCCCACGCCTACTCCTACGCCGACGCCGACTCCTACTATTGCAGTAAACGTGCCTCCGCTTTCGACGCAAATTGGAGAGGTTGTTAAATACGGAAAGTATGAACAAGACAATGACACCACAAATGGTAAAGAAGACATAGAATGGATTGTTTTGGCAAAAGAAAACAACAGAATACTTGTTACAAGTAAGTATTCACTTGATTGCCAAAAGTATAATTCCTCACATATCGATATCACATGGGAGACTTGTACACTCCGTTCTTGGCTAAATAATGATTTTATAAATAATGCATTCTCAAGTGCTGAAATCAGCAAGATACCCACAGTGACAGTGACTGCTGACAAAAATCCTAACTACAACTCCGATGCCGGAAACGACACACAGGATAAGGTATTTTTGTTAAGCTTACCTGAAGTAACAGAATATTTTACTTCGAGTAATGAACGTATTTGTTTTCCGACAAAATATGCAATAGAGCAAGGTGCAAAAACAAATTTAAATCAATCTTGGTGGTGGCTGCGGTCAGCCGGTAGTGCTCAAAACAGTGCTGCCTATATTGACTACGAAGGCGACATATACTATGGTGGACGCGGGGTTAATGGTGATACTGTTTCCGTTCGTCCTGTTTTATGGATAGATTTGTAGTTTTTGTGATTTTGCGAGAAACGTGTGAGTAAACGCGCTGCTTTCCGTACGGAAAGGAAAAGCGCAGTAAGTTAGGAGATAATAATTATGACAACATTTACACCAATCATTGAGGACATAAAGAGGCTTTCGACTTTTTCTGAAAAAACAAGTTTTTTGACAGTGATACTAAATTCTTTTCAAGATAAAAAGGCAAAAATTATTATTGAAGACAAAAAAGAACTTGCGGCTTTTGCGTTCGAAGAAATAAGCAAACTTATTGAATTGATTCCGACGCTCCAAACATATAAAGAAAAGGACGAGGCTTTTGGGTACAAGGATGCTCTTCTTGGAATTGTTATGATGTGCTATTCCTCTCCTGCAGAGATAGACGAAATGAATCTCAATAATATAAAAACACTTATGGCACTGGTTGATAAAGAAAGCTTTGTCGAAAATGCAATTGATAATATTTTCAAGAATAATCAAAATGACAAAGAGACTGTAAATCAACTTCTTGCTTCTGTAATTCCTTTAAAGGACGAATTTCAAAAAGGACAAATATATCAAGGCTTGCTCCATTACCAAGACGGGATAAGCAAGCTTCCGTTAGATTCGAAGATGCTATTTGCTGACTATATTTCTTCTGAATTAAAACGATACCTTGACACTCCTCTTGATGATACTATAGTTAACAATTTAGAGTTTGCCTGTGATGTTGCAAAATATTTTATAAATGATACCATTATTTCTCTTTTAAACGATATTTTGAAACTTGAACAAAATAACGTTAGTTTTTATGCAGTAGCAACATTATTAAATGCAGATCAAACAGTTCCTTCGAATGTCATAGAGTCTCTTGCCAATGATATTGTATATGCCAATATGACTTATGGTATTTTAAAGCAGTACGGATTGCAATCACTTTTTCCTGCTGAATTATCCAACTCTGAATATCTTGCAAAAAGCGACTTGGTTCATTGGTTGACATATCCAACAGAGCTCGGAAAAAAACCTGATCAGATAGAATATCTTGGAAAGGTAAAAAAGAAAGAAGAATATTATATTTTCCGTTATATGTCCGATAGTGACAACTTGGAAGATGATCGAAAAAATCAATGGCTAATCGGTTGGTCAAATGACGAAGGCGGTACTTTTAGTGATTTTGACTTATACTCTGTTTTTGAGAAAGAGACAGTCGAAAAAACCTTGAAAAATATAAAAAAGCGCTTGCTTTAGTTTTTTATAGATATTTAATATCTGATTGAACAAAGGCTTACCTTGTATTATCGGAAGAAAATTCTTGCTCTTTTACATAATCAATAAACGTTTTCATGCTTTTTGATATCCACTTGTTTTTATGATAAATAAGTTGTTTCCAGATATCGATATGTATGTCACTAACATCAAGATAGCAGAGAACACCGGAGTCTACTAAGTCTTTGGTTACAAAATCCGGTAAGAAAGATAGCATATTTTTTTTGGAAATAATAGTTGTAATAATATCGGTTCTTCCAATCTCAAGAACAGGTGTTAATTCCAATGACAACTTTGCAAGTTCACGATCAAAAACTCGCCTGTATCCTTGGCCGTATTCAGTAAGAATAAAAGGCTCGTTAATAATATCTTTGATTGAAAGTCCTTTGATACCAGCAAACTTTGAGTTTGCACTTGCAACAAAGTGCATGGAAAGAGGCTCTTCTTTAGCAATGATGTAGTCTTTATTAAATAAACGACTGTCAAGAGTAATAATTAAATCAGCCTCGTTGTGATCAAGCATATTAAGCATCAAAGCCGAGTCGCCGGTAGTAAAACGAATAGAAATAGACGGATATTTATTGTGAAAGTCTATGTAATGAGAGTTAATCATATCATCGCAAATTGAGTCGGGAGTAACAATATGAATAGAACCCGTAAGTTCTTCGTTATTCAAATTTTCCTTAAATTCATCCATAAGAGCACGAACACTATGAGCATAGGATACCAATTCATGTCCTCGTTCGGTAAGCGTAACGGTGTGGTTGATTCTATCAAATAGTAGACACCCGATTTCTTCTTCTAATTGTTTAATTTGAAAAGAAACAGTAGATTGTGAATAGCCAAGCTGTTCGGCGGCCTTTGTAAAGCTGCCGAGTTCGGCGACGTGTATAAAAGTAATTAAATTTCTGAGTTCCATCTCATTCTCTCCTATATCGAAAAAATCGATAGCTACAATTAAAACCATTTATTAGACTAATGGCTGCCCGTATTATATACTATGAGAGAAAAATTTACAAGGCTCACATTAGCCGAAAAAAAAGGAGATTTACATGATGAGAAAAGTATTATCTATTTTATTAGCACTTACACTTTGCATGGGCTGTATGTTTTCTTTTACCGCTTGCTCCGGTAAAAAAGACGACGGCAAATATACAATTGGTATTGTTCAGCTTGTTGAGCATCCCGCACTTGATGCAGCAACTGAAGGTTTTAAACAAGCAATTATTGACGAACTTGGTAAAGATGCAGTGAGCTTCGACTTCCAAAACGCACAGAACGATGCAAATACTTGCTCTACTATTGTAAACCAATTTGTTTCCAATAATGTTGATTTAATTATGGCAAATGCTACTCCTGCTTTACAGGCTGCTTCTGCTGCAACAGGTGACATTCCGATTCTCGGCACTTCAGTAACGGAATATGGCGTTGCCCTCGAAATCAAAGGTTTTAATGGTACTGTTGGTGGTAACATTTCAGGAACATCAGATCTTGCTCCTCTCGATAAGCAAGCTGAAATGATTACAGCTTGGTGTCCTGAGGCAAAAAGCGTTGGCTTGCTGTATTGCTCCAAAGAAGCAAACAGCCAATATCAAGTAGACGTTATAAAAGCAGCACTTGAAGCGAAAGGCCTTACTGCTACACTTTATCCGTTCACTGATTCGAATGACCTTGCTCAAATCTGCACAACAGCGGCTGATAATAGTGACGTTATCTACGTTCCTACTGATAACACTGTTGCAGAAAATACAGGTATTATTGACAATATTTGTGAGCCTAAAAAGGTTCCCGTAATTGCAGGTGAAGAAGGTATCTGCTCAGGCTGCGGTATTGCAACACTTTCTATCAGCTACTACGATCTTGGTTACACCACAGGTAAAATGGCAGTTAGAATTTTAAGAGACGGCGCTGATATTTCTAAAATGCCTATCGAATATGCCGATAAGCAAACTAATAAATACAACAAACAAAACTGCGAAGCTTTAGGTATCACTCCTCTTGAGGGATATGTAGCTATTGAAGAATAATAATTAACAAAACTCAGCCGGGAGAATAATATTATTCTCTCCGGCTATTTATATTATACAGGTGGATTTTTATGGAAATTTTCAGTCAACTACTAAGCGCTTTGCCGGGTTCTGTATCACAAGGACTGATTTGGGGCATTATGGCTATTGGCGTTTATATTACATATCGAATTCTTGATGTTGCCGACCTCACAGTGGACGGCTCTTTTGCTACAGGTGGTGCCGTAGCTGTTGTGCTTATTTTGAATGGGTACAATTTGTGGCTGGCAATGCTTGTGGCTTTTATTGCAGGACTTATTGCCGGTGCTATTACAGGCTTATTACATACTTTTATGGGTATTCCTCCCATCTTGGCCGGCATTTTAACACAGCTTTCACTTTACTCAATTAATCTTAAAATTATGGGCAAAGCAAATCAATCGCTTAACGTCAACCGTGTAGACCTTTTGGTTTCGCTGCGTTGGGTTAAGGAGTTTGCTTTTCACAACCCACTGATTACCGTTGGTGTCGTTTTGCTTGTATTAATTGTAATTCTTTATTGGTTTTTTGGTACGGAAATGGGTTGCGCTCTTCGTGCAACGGGCGCTAACTTGAATATGAGCCGAGCACAAGGAATAAACACGAATTTTAATAAAGTTCTTGGTATTATGCTTTCTAATGGACTTGTGGCATTTTCCGGTGCCTTTCTTGCTCAGTATCAAGGCTTTGCCGATGTTAAAATGGGACAAGGTGCTATCGTTATAGGTCTTGCTGCCGTTATTATCGGAGAGGCATTATTTGGTAAGATTTTTAAAAACTTTGCACTTAGACTTTTATCAGTCGCTTTCGGTTCGGTTATTTATTATATTGTAGTACAAGCGGTTATAACGATGGGACTTGATGCAAACTTATTAAAGTTGTTATCGGCGACAATAGTGGCAATATTCCTTGCCATTCCGTATTGGAAAAGACAGTACTCAGAGAAACACATAAGAAAAGTGAAAGGGGGAAAGGCAAATGCTTGATATATTAAATGTAGAAAAAACATTTAACCCCGGAACAATTAATGAAAAAAAGGCGCTTAACGGTATCAACTTGCATCTTGAC
>JAGAQK010000036.1 GCA_017622825.1 Clostridia bacterium
GATTTATAATGCCTAAAGTAAAGACACACAGTGCTTCTAAAAAGAGATTCAGAATCAGTGCTACAGGCAAGGTTAAAATGAGCCATGCTTGCAGAAGACACAGACTCGTAAGTAAACCCAGAAAAGCTAAGAAAGCTCACAAGATGCCTGCTTTCGCAGCTGATTCAAATGCAGCAAGAGTAAAGAAAATGCTGCCTTACGTATAATAATTAAGGAGGGTATCGAGTTATGTCAAGAGTAAAGAATTCAGTAGCAACAAGAGCAAGACGTAAGAGAGTTTTAAAACTTGCTAAAGGATATTTCGGCAGAAAGAGCACAGTATTTAAGATGGCAAACCAGGCTGTTATTAAATCAGCTATGTATGCATACAGAGACAGACGTGCTAACAAGAGAAACTTCAGAAAGCTTTGGATTGCAAGAATCAATGCAGCAGCAAGAATGAACGGTATGTCATACAGCACATTTATGCACGGACTCAAAGTTAAAGGTATTGAGCTCGACAGAAAGATCCTCGCAGATATGGCTGTAAACGACAGCGTTGCATTTGCAAAGCTCGTTGAGACAGTTAAAGCATAAGAAGGATAATTATGATTTATTTCCCGTAGCTTGGGTTGAAAACGTTCATCCGGGCTTCGGGTTTTTTTAAGCAGTTATGGCAGAAGTTATCACATCAAAAAATAATGATACAGTAAAATTTTTAGCTTCTCTTTCTGAAAAGGGTACACGAGAACATACAGGCAGCTTTGTAATGGAAGGCAAGCGTTCCGTATATGAGGCGGTTGAAGCGAAAGTGGCTACTCAAATTGTCGTTTCGCAAGCCTACACACGAACGAAAGATTACAGCGCTGTTTCAAAATGGCACTTGCCCGTAACGGTGCTGTCCGATGCTATGTTTCAGCGTGTCTCAGAGACGAAAACGCCACAAGGCATTTTAGCTGTGTGTAAAATCAGAAAATATGATTTGCAAGCAGTTTTGAAGGAGGAAGACTCTATTCTGCTGCTTGAGGACGTGCGCGACCCGGGAAATATGGGAACGGTTATACGTACGGCTGCAGCAGCGGGCTTCGGCGGCATAATAGCTTCCGACGGGTGCGTGGATGTGTACAACCCCAAAGTAGTGCGCTCCACCGTAGGCTGCCTGTTTAAGACGAAAATCATACAGTGCAAGGGCAACTTCTGCAACGTGGCAGAGGAAGTAAAGCACACGGGATTCAGTCTGTATGCGGCGCATCCAAGAGGTGGCAAGGATTTATTTGATGCGGATTTTGGCAAAAAAAATGCCATTGTGTTGGGAAATGAGGCCAACGGACTGTCAAACACGCTTTTAAAACAATGTGATTCGCTTGTAACAATTAGTATGGAAAAGGGAGTAGAGTCCCTTAACGCGTCTGTGGCGGCAGCACTTATGATGTACGAAGTAAGACGCCACAAAAAATAATCAGGAGGAAAAATATGAGCCTTTATAAGAATTGGGAACAAAGTATTGAGAAAGCAACACCTGCAAATGCACAGAATATGCTTGAAGAGTATTATGCAAAAGAAAAAGATGCTTATGCAATGATTTTGGACGGTAAAATGGAAGTTATTTCCGGTAAAGCAGCAGAAATTGCAGAAAAGCTCGGATTGACAGCAGATGAGTTTGGCGCTTTTGCAGACGGCATTAATACATCTCTTGAAACACAGGTGGATGTAGACGCTCTTGAAGCTGACAGTGATGTAGAGCTTAAAATTGTTTGGAATGAGCTCTACAAGAACATGCACAAAGCAAAAGCAGAGTGGCTCTACACATTGCCTGAATGGGACGGCATTCTTACAGAAGAAGAAAAGATGACTCTTCTCAGAGAATACAGACAGTCATGCCAGGCAGTAAGCCACAAAGTTGGCAGAAACGATCCCTGCCCGTGCGGTAGCGGCAAAAAATATAAGAATTGCTGCATGGATTAATAATCAAAGAATTTCTTGAAGCCAAAGACACAAATCTGTTGCAACGTCAGGAGTGTCTGCAAGCGACTCGGAAATTTTTAAACAGATATCGTCATAAGACAGCCTGCATCCCGCAAGGCTGTTTTTTATTTTGTCAGATAAATCCGCATCCATTGCATCCGTGAAAACCTCTACTTGCTGTATAAAGCCCTTCTCGGCAGCAAAAGCAAGTTCAAAGCATCCCCACGAAAATCTCGTCTCATAAGACACGTCGAATTGAGGCGTTTCTCCCATGCGCCACGACCATGAGGCATATTTATCGTATAAATCAACAATTTCCGGTGGGTAGCAGTTTTCGGAAAACTCCGCTTCTATCGTGAGACTGCCGTATTCCGCACGAAAAGCCTCTTTTAAGGCGTTTTTTACGGAAAGGGGAGTGATGTTCTTGTTTAACTCTATGAGGTTAATAACGCGAGAACGGACTGAATTAACGCCCTTTGCCTTCATCTTAGCAGGAGATACTTGTAAATAACGCGCCATCTTCTCGCTGTTCGTATCAAGAAGCAACGTGCCATGCATAAGACCTTTATCGCCTGAAAATCTGAATGCGTTGCCCGAAAACTTCCTGCCGTCGGACGTGACAATGTCGTTTCGCCCCGTAAATTCGGCATCGATACCGTGGGCCTTAACCGCCTCAAGTATAACAGAAAGCTGCCTTTCGAGATTATAAAGCCCCGAGGACGCTATAAAAGTGTAACACATGTTACCATCGTCATGGTAAACGGCGCCGCCCCCTGAAGGTCTGCGGGCAAGCTTGCCGCCGTCAGCTTCCAGTACGGAAACGCGGCACTCCTTCCAGGCGTTTTGCGATTTGCCTATAACTACAGTGTTTCTGTTTTGCCACAAATACAAAATAACCGTGTTGTCAGGGATTGTATTATAAAAATATTCTTCTAATGATAAATTAAACCAAGGGTCAAAAGAGCATGATGAAAAAATTTGCAAATTAATATCAGTCATAAAAACACCACCCGACTAAGAATGATACAATAACACGCCCGATATATCAAGAAAAAACTCCTGCATCACAAAGTGACACAAAAGTTAGTCGCAGCATAGTATGTAATTGTAATGACTGAATCCGGAGGAAACAGATATGAAATGTGGTTGCTTTGATTTTATAAATCAGGATTGCCTTTGGTGGATTATCCTCATCGTAGCTATTCTTGCTATTCTCAGCGATGACGGCTGCGGATGCGATTGCGGTTGCCCCTCTAACAACGGTTGCGGCTGCTGAGAGCATTAAAAATCTTGTGTAAAGCAAAACGAAAAGCTGCCCCTTAAAAGGCAGCTTTTTGCATTACAATATTAAATAATTTAATACGCAAATCACTCGTATTTTAATTTGTTCATCTTTTTCTTGCGGATAACGAAAATCACAACAACAGCGGCAACTACGACAACAGCCACGCCGAGAATAATCCATTTCGTATATGAACCGTCTGAAGCAAGACGAACAGACTCCCAAGCCTTGTTGTAATTTTCCTGCACGTCGGGCTCAAGGTACGCGAAAGGTGAGCAGTTAGCCAAAATTTCAGCAGAAGGATTGTAAATGTTGTTGTTAATATATTCATCGCCAAGTTCCTTCAAAGCTTCTGTGTGAGGAGTAGAATATTCAATGTATTCCACGTTGTCGTACGCGATTTCGGTAGAGCACATAAAGTCTATAAATTTCATTGCACCCTCAGTGTTTTTACTTGTTTTCGGAATGCACATGGCGTCAATCCAGAAGTTGCTGCCCTCTTTGGGGATAACGTATTCGAGAACTGACTCTCCGCCGTTAAGCTCAGCATTCTGGTTTTGCATATAAAGAGCATCGCCCGAATAAGCTACAGTAAATGAATATGAACCTTGTATCATTTTTTCTTTGAGAACGTCCACACCGTATTCGGCAACGAGCGGCTTCTGGTCGAGCAATGCTTTTGCCGCAGCATCGATTTCAGCTTTATTTGTAGTGTTAAGGTCATAGCCCAGCTTCTTCAAAGCAACAGCCATAGAGTCGCGCATTGAGTCAAGCATTAATATTTGACCGGAATACTTCTCATCCCAAAGAATAGACCAACTATCAACGGTCTCCTTTACTCTTTCCTTATTGTAAAGAATACCGAGCGTACCCCACATATAAGGTACGGAATACTTATTTTCGGGGTCGTAGCGTGTGTTTTTGTAAGCTTCTCCTATGTATTTGTAATTCTCAAGCTTACTCATATCAATTTCCTTAAGACGATCCTCTTTAATAAGACGTTCTATCATATAATCCGACGGAATGAGAACGTCATACGGGATATTGCTGCTTACAAGCTTTTGATACATTGCTTCGTTTGTATCGAATACCTCATAAATAACTTCATACTCAGGGTAAGCTTTTTCAAACTTTTCAACAGTGGTTTCAGCAATATAATCACCGCAGTTGAAGATGTAAAGCTCTGTTTTAGCGGCACTTACCGAAACGGGGAAGCATGACAGCAGAATTACTGCAGTCACGACAAGTGTGGAAATACGTGTTAAAAATGATGATTTTTTGCGCATATTGGCAACCTCCTGTTTCTTTTATTTATCTGAATTTTTCTTTCCTTTTAAATTGGTGATAAGCAATAATACAAAAACGATTACAAAAATGAATGTTGAAAGAGCGTTTATTGTAAGCGGGATGGCACGTTTCGTCATTGTGTTAATGTAAACTGACAAGGTGACAAATCCCGGGCCGGAAGTGTAATAACTGATTATAAAGTCATCAAACGACATCGTAAAAGCAAGAAGCGCACCTGAAAAAATGCCGGGCATGATTTCAGGGAGCAATATTTTACGAAACGCCGTTACAGGTGTAGCGCCCAAGTCAAGTGCGGCTTCGTATATACTTTTGTTCGACTGTCGTATTCGCGGCAATACAGAAAGAACCACGTACGGCACATCGAAAATCACGTGCGCTATAAGAAGCGTAGTAAAACCGAGCGATATGGAAATGAATACGAAGAAGAACATCAAAGAAACACCCGTTACAATCTCTGCGTTAAGCATCGGTATGTTCAAGAGTTTCATAGATATGCTTTTGTTTGCCGGCGACATTTTCGCGATGACAAAAGCAATAAACGTACCCAAAACAGTTGCGATAACAGAAGCGCACAAAGCCACAACGAGAGTATTTATAAGCGCCTCCATAAGAGTGCTGTTCTGGAACATTTTCGTATACCACTGGAAAGAAAGCCCGGTGAAATTAGCACGCGTGTCGCCTTTGTTGAATGAGAATAAAATCATCACGAGAATCGGCGCGTACAGGAAAAGTAAAATGAAACCGAGATAAAAACGCTTTAAAAACCTAATCACATCAAACCTCCGTTCTCTGCTCCGTCGCTGTCGAATTTACTGAAAATCGACATACATATAAAGACAATTATCATCAATATAAATGATATTGCCGCAGCAGTATTATTTACGCCGCCTGCACTGTTGGCATTGCCGTTTATCTGGAATTCAATCAAGCTACCGATTGTCCAGACTTTGTTGTTCAAAAGTTGAGGTATAACAAAAGTAGTTATACAAGGCACGAAAACCATTGTTATACCGGAAATTACACCGGGAAGAGAAAGAGGCAATATTATTTTTTTAAACACAATAAATGAGTTTGAACCCAAATCGCGAGCTGCCTCTATCAGCCTATTGTCAATTTTGAGCATTGACGTGTAAACAGGCAAAATCATAAAAGGCAGAAAGTTATAAACCATACCAATAACTATGGCCGCCTCCGTACCTGTTATACTGCCCTCAATTACGCCGAGCCACTGTAGAAATTTCGTGATAACGCCCTGCTCGTTGATAAGAGAAGAAAGAGCGTATGTTCTAATCAAGAAATTCATCCACATAGGGAGCAAAAACAGCACAGAAATAAAATTACGCTTTCTTTCCTCCATGTGCGCAAGTATATAAGCCAAAGGATAACCGAGAACGAGACATACCAAAGTGCTTATGAGCGCATACTCCAAAGAACGAAGCATTGCATCAAGGTACTGTCCGTTTGTGACGGCATCTTTGAGAAAATCCAAAGTAAATCTTATACCGCCATCATCCTTTACCTCAAAAATCGCATAGAAAAAAACCATGAGGAGCGGAACGACAGTAAAGACAATAAGCCACAAATATACAGGTATACATTTTAGCGCATTGTTAATTCTCTTCGACAAATTCGCTTATCTCCTCTCTCTTTTTAATTTTTATTTTATCAGCGGGAATGCGAAGCTTAATCTTCTCGCCAATACTCACTTTTGTGTACGTATGTACAAGAAGCGATATATCGCCGCATTTTACTTGTATTTCAAAGTCATCACCCTTATATTTGAAGGTTTCTACCTCGCCGTCAAATACGTTCGGCAAATCAACTTCTGCTTCGTTTACTTGTACGGAAATTTTTCCCTTACCGTTAGTTTGCGGCTTTGGTTTCTGAATTACTTCAATGTCCTGGGGAAGTACGTAAACGTCAACCGTTTCTTCATATTCAAACTCTGTAGCTGCGCGGTTGCCGGACGAAAGGGAATAATCAAGAACGGTATTACCGATATCGACTTTATTATCGCGCATAATCCAGCCTGTAAGAGTATTGAAGGGGATTTTCATAATTTGTATATCAAAAGGTTCGATATTCATGCCGACTTCCGTATCGGGAGGCGTTATTTGCGTACTGTGAACTTTCCACTTAAAGCCGTCGGAAGCCTCAACAATCATTTCGTAGTGTACGCCTTTGAAAAGAGCGCTGATGACCTTGCCGCGAAGCATTCCGTCGTCAGGAGCGACAATCTTAATATCTTCGGGGCGAATGACGATATCAACGTCTTCTTCTTTATCAAAACCTGTGTCAACGCACTTAAACTGCTTGCCTGAAAACTCGCAGAGGCAATCTTTTATCATAACGCCTGAAAGGAGATTGCTGTCGCCTATAAATTGTGCTACGAAAGCATTTGTAGGTTCGTTGTATATGTCTGTGGGAACGCCAATCTGTTGTATAACGCCGTTATTCATTACAACTATCGTGTCTGACATTGTAAGAGCTTCTTCTTGGTCGTGAGTCACGTAAATAAATGTGATGCCTGTTTTTTGCTGAAGAGCTTTAAGCTCTACTTGCATTTCTTTGCGAAGCTTTAAATCAAGTGCACCTAAGGGTTCGTCGAGAAGCAATACTTCGGGCTCGTTAACTATGGCGCGGGCAATTGCAATTCTTTGCTGCTGGCCGCCGCTCAATGAATCGGGCATTCTTCTCTGGAAACCGCTGAGCTCCACAAGCTCGAGAACGTTGCGTACTTTCTCGCGGATTTCTTCCTCGGGAAGCTTTTTTATTCTTAAACCGAACGCGATGTTCTCATATATATTCATGTGCGGGAAAAGTGAATATTTCTGGAAAACAGTGTTAACCTTTCTCTTGTGGGGAGGAAGGTCTGTGATGTCAACTCCGTCAAAAAGCACACGACCCGAATCTGGCTTTTCAAAGCCGCTGATTATTCTGAGTGTCGTTGTTTTGCCGCAACCGCTGGGGCCGAGAAGAGTGATGAACTCGTTCTTGCGTATATAGAGTGTTAAATCTTTTATAACCTCTGTGTCGCCGTAGCTTTTTGTAATGTTAAATAAATCGATAATGTGATGTGACATTTTTTTACTCCTTTATTAATGATAAGTGTAAAATCAAAAGCTCGGCGGTGTGGATATCCACAGTACTTTTGCCGGACGTTCGTTCTTGTTTTCTATGTAGTGTACTCTTTTGGGGTCGAAGTAGAAGCTTTCTCCTTTTTTTACTTTGTGTACCGATTCGCCTAAGTGAAGCACTACGGAACCTTCCAGCACGTATCCGAATTCCTCGCCTTCGTGGGGATCATGGCGGTCCGAAACGCCTCCGCTTAAAAGTGTAATCAAAATGGGCTCCATCTCGTTTTTTTGAGCATTGGGGACAATCCATTTTATACTTTTTCCCAGATCTTCGTCTTCGCTTGTAAAGTAGTCGTCTTTTGTGAATACAATCTTTTCTTCGGGTGTGTCGCTGAAAAAATCCTTAAGATTTGTGCCGAGACATTCGAGAATGTCTACCAAAGTGGCTATAGAAGGTGAAGTTTGCTCGCTTTCAAGCTGTGAAATAAAACCTTTTGACAGCTCACTTCTGTTAGCAAGTTCTTCTTGTGTTAAACCGTTTTTTATACGTAAATCGCGTATTTTTGTACCAATTGCAATACCGCTTGCATTACACGCCATTTCAAGCACCTCCCAATCTTATAAAGTCAAATCAGATTGATAGTAGTAAACTTTTCGTTTAGATTAGCTAAACTTGCGAGAGCAATTATAGCAAAAATTATATAGCTGTCAA
>JAGAQK010000037.1 GCA_017622825.1 Clostridia bacterium
TGTTATGAAGCCTGATACTTGCGAGGTGCTTTCTATGGCATCATATCCTGATTTTGACTTGAGTGATCCGTATGCGGCGCCGCCAGGAGTTGATGAGAGTACGTGGATAGGTAATTCAAACGAGGGCGTTTTAAAGCTGCAAGAAACAGTATGGCGTAACAAAGCACTTACAGATACGTACGAACCGGGCTCTACTTTTAAGACAATCACAGCCGCTATGGGTATTGAAGAAGGCAAAGTCAATAAAAGCAGCCCCGTAAATGACAGCTATCTGAGCTTATCGGGATGGCAGATTCACTGCTGGAGAAAGTATAACGACCACGGCAACGAAACGTTTGCGGATGCTGTGAAAAACTCTTGCAACCCGGTATTTGCGAAGCTTTCGTTGGATATAGGAATCAGCAAATTCTATGAATACATAGAGGCGTTCGGCTTCAAAAGTAAAACGGGCATAGTGCTTTCGGGCGAGGCGAACAGTATTTTCCACGCAAATCCTACGGAATTAGACATGGCTGTAACGTCTTTCGGACAAAGAATACAGATTACACCGATACAATTGGCAACGGCGTATTGTGCAGTAGCGAACGGCGGTAAATTAATGCAACCGAGAATTGTAAAAGAAATTACGGACAGCGATGGCATAGTAGTTAAAAGTTATGAAACACAGCTTGTACGCCGTGTAATATCAGAAAGTACCTCAAAAGAGCTTATGGATATGCTTGAGCAAGTTGTGGCATCGGGAACGGGAAGCAATGCGTATGTTTCGGGCTACAGAGTAGCAGGTAAAACGGGAACATCACAGACAACGACATCAGAAAAAGATGGCAGATACATAGCTTCTTTCTGCGGTATCGCACCTGCTGACGATCCGGAGCTCGTAGTTTTAGTAATGATAGACCATCCGGCTCCTGCAGATGGCTCCTCAGCCTCCGGCGGCAAGCACGCAGCACCGGTTGCAGCAAAAATTATAGAAAAAGCACTTACACATCTTGAAGTTGAAAAAAGATATACAGAGCTTGACAGCAAGAATATGATGGTAAAGAAGTATGTTCCGAATGTAACGGGAAAGACAATAGAAGAAGCTAAAGAAGAGTTGAGATTGCAAGGATTTTCATGTGTAGTGGCAGATGCCGGCAGCGCAGATTTGAATACGGGACTCGTTGTGCAGGAACAAATACCGAGATATAATTCTTACATAATGGCAGGCTCAAACATTGTACTGTACACAAACGAAGCGAGCACAAGGCAGACTGTAACCGTGCCAAACGTAGTAGGATATTCTTTGGAAGAAGCGGTAGGAACACTCAATAGCTTGGGACTCAACGTTCACGCCAACAGCATAGGAAACGTGCTTAAGCACAGCATAGAGCCGGGAACAGAAGTCAAAAAAGGCTCTGTAATAGAGCTGGAATTGCTCAATAATGACACGGAGGTAGCAGGCTGATGAATTTATATAACGTGATAAAAAATAATGATATAAAAGCAGAGTGCGACACTGCCAATGATATAAAAAACGTTAACGTAACGTCGATTGAAATTGACAACAGACAGTGCAGGGAAGGTAGCCTTTTCGTATGCATAGAAGGTTACGTAACGGACGGCCACAAATTCGCACAAAAGGCAGTGGAAGCCGGTGCGGTTGCCGTTGTAGCAAAAAGTCGCGCGTCGTTGGAAAAATATGGTATAAAGCTCAATGTTCCCGTGATTTACGTAGCCGACACAAGGCTCGCCCTGGCAGCTTTTAGCGCATCATTATACGGAAATCCGTCGCACGCCATGAGTTTAGTGGGCATTACGGGTACAAAAGGAAAGACGACAACGTCATATATGATACGTGCAATATATAAAGCAGCAAAACTTGACACAGGACTTATCGGTACTATATGCAATAAAATAGGCGAAGAAGAAATACCGACACAGAGGACAACACCTGAGGCAAACGTTTTGCAGGAGCTGCTGCATAGAATGATAAAGTGCGATATCAGCACGTGTATAATGGAAGTATCCTCGCAAGGACTTCACCTTGACAGGGTCGGATATTGTCATTTCTCGACGGCAATTTTCACAAACTTGTCAAAAGACCATATTGGTGAAAATGAACATGCCAATATGGAGGAATATGCACAGGCAAAAGCGAAGCTTTTTACTATGTGCAAGAACGCTCTTATTAACATAGACAGCGGATATTCCGGGATTATGATAGAAAGTGCACAAAAAAGCGGTGCGAAAGTATTTACGTACGGTATAGAAAAAGAGTGTGATTATAAAGCAGAAAATATAATAAAAACGCATTACGGAGTGGAATATGACGTTTTGACACCAAAAGGGAGGAAATATCACGTTAGCGTGCCGATACCGGGAACGTTCAGCGTGTACAATTCACTTTGCGCTTTTGCCTGTGCGTGCATAGAGGGTATTGACCCTGAGTGCGCTGTAAAAGGCCTCGAAAGTGTGTTTGTGTCGGGAAAAGCCGAAAACGTGCCGACAGGTAAAGACTTTTCGGTGCTTATTGATTATGCACATAATCCTGACAGCTTTGAGAACATATTGACAACAGTAAAGGAATATGCAAAGAGAACTGTTTTCCTTTTTGGTTGTGGCGGAGACAGGAACAGACCGAGAGCACTTATGGGGGAAACGGCGGGAAAATATGCTGATTTTACAATAATTACGTCGGATAATCCCAGAAGTGAGGACCCGGAAAGTATCGTAAAGGACATAGAAAAAGGCATAATCCCCACCGGTGCGGATTATATTTGTATAGTGGACAGGAAAGAGGCAATAGAGTATGCGATTAAAAATGCCCGTCCGGGAGACGTTATAATTCTTGCAGGAAAAGGGCACGAGACGGAGCAGATATTCGCAGATAGAACAGTTCACTTTGATGAGAGAGAAATTGTAAGAGATATATTGAGAGGAATGTAAAAAATGAAAGTATCATTGGCAAAAATTGCGAAATACACAGGCGGCACACTGCAAGGCGATGAAGGTGCTATTGTAAAGAGTGCTGTAATAGATTCGAGAAAAGTAATTAATGACTGCCTTTTTGTTGCGCTTAAAGGTGAAAGAACAGATGGCCATTTGTTTGTTGAAAGCGCACTGAATTCAGGCGCAAAAGCCGCTCTCGTTCAAAAAGAGTACATAAGAAAAAACAACGAAAACGTTGTGGTTGTAGAAGATACTGCTAAAGCAATGGGCGACATAGCAGCAGGTATTTTGAAAGACAGAGGAGAATCTCTCATTAAAGTTGCCGTGACAGGCAGCGTTGGTAAGACTTCTACAAAGGATATGATTGCTTTTGTTTTTGCATCGTATTTTAATACTCTTAAATCTCAGCTTAATCATAATAATGAATTGGGCCTTCCTATGACGGTTATGAAGCTTGAAGATGAACACGAAGTTCTCGTATCTGAAATGGGAATGCGCGGTATAGGGCACGTGGAGTATTTGACAAATATCGTAAAGCCGAATATAGCAATAATTACCAATATCGGAATCGCACATCTTGAGCATCTTGGCACAAGAGAAAACATTTTAAGGGCAAAGCTTGAAGTGTGCAAAGGCATGAAAGAGGGCGGCACGCTGGTACTCAACGGAGATAATGATATGCTTTCAAATGAAAGCGCCGTTCGCAGTATTATTAAAGAATACGGCGCTCCTATGCCGAAAATAGTGTATTTCGGCACTGATGGAAATTCTGAATACAAAGCTACAAATATTCACGGTAGCAGTTACGTTCTGAAAACGCCGGACGGTAAGGAAATTCAGGTAAAATTGAAAGTTCCCGGTGTTCACAACGTGTATAACAGCATGGCAGCGGTGTGCGTAGCGGGTGCAGCAGGGATTTCCGTAGAAAAAGCAGTAGCGGCACTTGAAAATTTCGGTGATGATGTGTCGAGGCAGAAAATAATCGAGACGCCCTGGGGAATTTTGGTAGACGACACGTATAATGCCAGCCCCGAATCCATGGAGGCGTCGCTTTCTGTGCTCAGCGAGCTTAAAGCTGATGTGAAAATTGCGGCACTGGCGGATATGCTGGAGTTGGGCGATATGACGGAAACAGCGCACCGCCGAGTGGGCAAAAAAGCGTGCGAGTGCGTTGACGTACTCGTTGCGGTGGGTAACACTTCTGTGTTATATTATGAGGAGTTTTCGGGAGTACGAAAATTACACTTAAATGATTCGGCTGCAGGCGCAAATGAGCTGACGAAAATAATTGGCGGGTACATGAAGGAAGGAAAACGTGTTGCTTTGCTGGCGAAGGGCTCAAATGCAATGAGAATGAATATTATTTCAGAGGCGCTGATTCATTACGGAGGTTTATAAGGAATGAAAACAAGTTTGACAGTAGCTTTTTTGGCAACATTGGCGGGGGCCGTAGTTTTGGCACCGTTTTACATACCGCTTTTGAGGCGTCTGAAATTTGGGCAAACCATAAGGGACAACGGACCGCAGACTCATTTAAAAAAGCAGGGAACGCCTACAATCGGTGCGTTGATATTTATAACGCCGCTTATAATTGTTACACTTGTGCTGTATTTTCTTGATATTGCACCTCAGATAATACCGCTTTTGTGGACTACTGTGGGTTTTGCGTTTGTTGGTTTTCTTGATGATTTTTTGAAGATTATTAAAAAGAGCAAAGACGGTTTGAAACCTTATCAGAAGATGGTTCTTTTGTTTGTGGTGTCGCTTGCGTTTGTGTTTTATATCACGTATAAGGATTATGTAGACAATACGATTATAATCGACTTTTTTGGACTGTCGGCAAAGATTAATTTATCGTGGTTTTTCATACCTTTCAGCGTGCTTATACTTTTGTCGGCAACGAACGCCGTGAATCTTACGGACGGACTTGACGGCTTGTGTGCAGGATCGTCATTTATAGTTTTTATTCTGTTTGCCGTAGTGTCGATTTTAATTTGCCCAAATGATTCGATTGCGCATTTTTCTGTGACGATGGCAGGCGGTTTGCTTGGCTTTTTACTTTTTAATGCAAATCCTGCGAAAGTTTTTATGGGCGACACAGGGTCTCTTGCGTTGGGAGGAGCTATGGGTGCATGCGTGATTATGCTTCAAAGACCGCTTTTTTTGATTATTGCGGGATTGATTTTTGTAATAGAAGCACTTTCGGTTATGCTTCAAGTTGGCTATTTTAAGCTCACAAAAGGAAAAAGACTTTTCAAAATGGCACCTATTCATCACCATTTTGAGCTTTGCGGATGGAGTGAGAAAAAAGTTGTTACGGTATTTTGGCTTTTCACAATACTGTGCTGTGTTCTTGCTTTTTTCAGTGTTAAATAAAAAATTATAAATTATAATCGGCCGGGGAGGTGTAAGCGATATGTTTTCGTCTAAAAATAAAGATAATAACAAACAAAATAGCTCAATGGGCGATGTGAAACGCCGTGTGCGTGAAAGCATTCGCTACAACCAACCTGATTTTTGGCTGCTTTTGTCAATTGTTTTGCTATTAGGTCTTGGCACACTTATGGTTTTCAGCGCAAGCTCTGCAACGGCATATAATTCAAGCGGAGGTTCGGCGTATGGCGTTTTAAAAGATCAGCTTATTAACGCTGTATTGGGTGTGATTGCAATGATTGTAGTCAGCCTTATTGACTATAAGTTTATAGCAAAATTCACAATACCGTTTTTTGTTTGTACAACAGTACTGCTTGCCCTTGTGCAGGTTATAGGTATAACAAAAAACAACGCGACGAGATGGCTTAAAATAGGAATAACCTTTCAGCCCTCTGAGTTTTATAAGATTGCGGTCATTCTATTCTTGGCATACGTATTTTCACGTCCCGGTCTTGCAAAAAAATCAGTCAGACTCCTTGGAATATTGATTTACATGGTTCCCGTAGGCATCGGCATTATACTCTTGGCAATTCAGCCACATATAAGCTGCGTAATGATAATAGGTATTGTTATGTTAGCTATGATGTTTGCAGGCCGCGTTAAACTGCCGACATATATATTTATGATAGTTGGTGTTGCAGGTCTTGCGATAATTGTTTTTGCGTCGGGAATTGTCAATTTTTCATATATAGGAGATAGATTTACTACGTTTCTTGACCCCGAACACGACACCTCGGGCGAAAGCTACCAAATAATGCAATCGCTGTATGCAATATCATCAGGTGGCCTTTTTGGCAAAGGCTTCGGTCAAGGCGTGCAGAAATACCTTTATTTACCTGAGCCGTACAATGATTTTATACTTTCTATTCTTGCAGAAGAACTTGGCTTTATAGGTGTTTTGCTCGTTCTTGGACTTTTTGCACTCTTTATCTGGAGAGGTTTCAAAATATCACGCCATGCGCCTGACAAATTTTCATCATTGACAGCATTTGGTATTACCATGCTTATCACGGTTCAAGTAATTATGAATGTCGCAGTTGTGACATCATCTATGCCGGTTACAGGTATCTCATTGCCGTTTTTCAGCTATGGCGGTACATCACTCGTTATTTTGCTTGCCGGTATGGGAATTTTGCTAAACATATCAAAACAGTCACATTATGACAAATTCTGACACTCCGTGATGCTTGCACCTAAAGCGCGAAGCTTTCCGGGCATATTATCATATCCGCGTTTGATAAAATCATCATCAAAAACACACGTTTGACCATTCGCCAAAACACCGGCAATCACCATCGCCGCACCACCGCGTAAATCGTGTGACATCAAATCACACCCCTTAAGGCTCTTTTTGCCACGTATTTTTATACCAAAAGCAGTGCGCCTTATATCGGCACCCGCCTTAACAAGCTCGTATGCGGCATTAAATCTTTTAGGGAAGATTTTATCCACAACGTACGTTTCACCCTCCGCCACGGACAAAAGAGGCAGCAAAAGCGACTGCGCATCAGTTGGAAATGCAGGGTAAGCGTCCGCAACGACGATTCCCGGCGAATTCAGTCGTTTCTTGTACGCTCCTTCTTTTAATTCAATTACGGAAAGTTTCTGCTCGCCGCAAGTGTATTTGTGCTCCTTGAACACACATCCCATATGTTTGAGCACATTAACTGTTTCTTTACAATGCTCTGCTACGGTACTGTGAATTTTCATTTTTTCACCGGCACCGGCAGCAAGTATGAGATATGTAGCTGCCTCAATCCTGTCGGGAATTATATTAAAAGCGACGTTCTCTTTATTATATAATAGTTGTCCTTTAACCTTAATATGACCTGTGCCAAGTCCTTCAATGTGAGCTCCGAGTTCTTTGAGATAATTGCCAAGACAAATTATTTCGGGCTCTGTTGCTGCGCCGTAGATATTTACCGTGTCTGCTAAACCTGCGGCTGCCATTAAAGAGTTTTCCGTAGCACCGACACTTGGAAACTTCAAATAAATATTCCTTGTGCACGCTTCTCCGCGACACGTAAAGGGTAACTGCGTTTTTATGAAATTGTCTCCGCGAAACGTATTAATGCCCATGTCACTAAGTGCATTCTCGTGAATATCAATGGGTCGCTCGCCAATGGTGCAGCCTCCGGGATAAGCCACGTTTGCTTCGCGAAGTCTTGCAGTCAGAGCGCCTAAAAAAGTAACAGAAGATCTGCATTTGCAAGCTTTGTCAGCATTGATGGTAGAGGATGTAACATTTGTAGCATCGACTTGAATTGTGTTGCCGAACTCATTTTTTGTTAAACGGACTTTGCAGCCTAAATTCTCTAAAATATCCATAGTAACCCTAACGTCTGAAATGTCCGGGCAGTTTGTAAGCGTTGTGATGCCTCTGTTTATAATCGTTGCCGACAGTACCGGGAGGACAGCATTTTTTGAACCACTTATCATAACGTCGCCGCGAAGAACACGACCCCCGTTAATTATATATTTCGTCATGTATATCACCGAAAAAAAGTCATACCTTTATGTAATCATTTTATGACGAGAAACACGCGAATGTGAGTGATTTGAATACTTGAAAATATTTTAATATGATGTAAAATTAAAAAAAAGCAAAAGAAAGGCAGAAAAAAAGTGTTTCGAGACAATAAATATGTAATATTTGATTTAGATGGCACAATAACGGACCCGAAAGTAGGTATAACAACGAGTGCAAAATATGCGCTGTGCGAGATGGGATACGGACACTTGGCAGATCAGGATTTGACGTGGATGATAGGGCCGCCTCTTGCAGATACGTTTATGAAAATTACAGGATGTGACCGTAAAGAAGCACAGCTACTGATAGATAAATACCGCGAAAGGTACAGCGTTAAAGGAGTACACGAGAATATTATTTATCCCGGAATAAAATCGTTGCTTGAAGTACTTAAGTATTCGGGAGCAAAGCTTGCAATTGCGTCGTCAAAACCGACGTTGTTTGTAGAGCAGATTCTTGATGATTTTAACATAAAAAAGTATTTTGACGTCATACAAGGAAGTGATATGGCGGGAAAACACGTAGAGAAAGAAGATGTTCTCACTTTTGCGCTTGTAAAATTAGGCATTGCAAAAATTGAAAAACAAACAGTAATTTATGATAAGGAAAAAATTGCAAAAGCAACTATGGTAGGAGACCGCAAATTTGATGCGATAGCAGCAAAAAAAGCAGGTCTCAAAGCCATTGCGGTAACGTACGGTTATGCTGTTGAAGGAGAGTGGGAAAACGTAGAAGTAGATTTCTTCGCATCCTCACCGCAGGAACTGATGACACAATTCGTATTTAATCAATAAATATAATCTGCCTACGCTCGCCGTCAAGCTCATCAGCCTCGACGTCAGTCATACTGCATAGAGGCTCATAAACAAGGCAGGTCTCACTGTCCTTAAAAGAATTGCCGGAAATACGTACAAGATTTTCAACTTTGGCAGGAGCAATCACAACGTCGGGATTTACGTTGCGCACACCGAGAATGCAGTCACCAAGCATGAACTTGCCGCCGTCAAAAACAGGCACGCAAGTGTATTTATGTTCCCATATACAAATGCCTAACTCGCCGCACATTCTAAGGTGCTCGTTGTTGTAGGGGTCATACGCATAAATATAAATGCGTTTCCCCGTCTTATTAAAAAACGTAAGTTTAAACCCATTGATGTCAGGCACAAGGCTTAAATTAAAATAATCACAGCAAATATCAATGCTCTCCAACATATTTATGTAGATTCTTTTAGGCATGCCGTCTTCGTCTAACGTGTAATGCGCGATATTTTTAACAATTGAAGCAAGACCCTCGGCGCCCCTCATTGTACAGCACCAAAAAGCTTCCGTAAGGTTAGCACCGCCGTTTGGCATAAGGAATTTTTGAGAGGGAGTGACACATTTATCACAGCCAAAACCACCATTTACACGCTCAGCATAGCACAAAGCATTGCGATATATCTTGTTGGCAAGAGAAATATAAAAATAATTATCTGTAAATTTGAAAAGCTCAAAAGCACAAATCCACGAATCGACGATAGCGCAAGGCTCAGTCCATGAATCCGAACGGGAAAACCAATTAAAATTAGCGTAGTTTTCGGTCATGCCGTTATTTACATAGATATCGAAAATTTTTACTGCCGCCTCGAGGTATTCAACTTTTTTGGTTACGGAATACATTCTTAGCACGCCGCGAGTGGCAGATAAAGTAGCGTGAGTCTGCATGGCACAACCGACAAAATCAATATTAGCAAA
>JAGAQK010000038.1 GCA_017622825.1 Clostridia bacterium
GCTATGATATAAGAGATTTTGACACAGGACACGGAGTTAAAAGATTCCGTTGTTGGGATTCCTGCATGTTCTCGGATTTTACGAAATGTGCACATGGCAATCCGCGTACGAGTCAAAAGGAACGTTTCCGTCAGCGCTTTATGCATAAGCTGGTTTATTATCCGGCAAATAATGGCGGTTTGTATTCTTGTGTGGGCTGTGGCAGATGCTTAGCAAAATGCCCTGTATCATTGAATATTGTAAAGGTAATAAAAGCTTTTGGAGGTGAATCGAAATGAATCCCGATGCATTGATACCACAAATTGGTATAGTAACTGATATTCGTCAGGACACACCGGACGTAAAAACATTTCGTGTAAACGCTCCAGGAGGTGGCAAGTGCTTTGAGCATATGCCCGGACAGTGTGCAATGCTGTCAATCCCCGGAGTAGGCGAGGCGATGTTTTCAATAACATCATCTCCGACAAATAAAGAATTTATGGAGTTTAGCATTAAAAGATGCGGACAGCTTACTGAGTGGCTGCACCAGATGGAAGTCGGACAGGCAGTTACAATTCGCGGACCTTACGGACGTAATTTCCCGGTAGAAGATGAGCTTAAAGGTAAAGACCTTCTCTTTATTGCCGGTGGTATCGGTCTTGCACCGCTCCGTTCTGTAATTGATTACTGTCTTGCAAACCGTGCAAATTACGGCAAAATAGACATTGTGTACGGTTCTCGTTCTGCAGATGATTTGGTTGATTATGACCAGATTTGCAATGACTGGATGAAAGCTGAAAACGTTAACGTACATCTTACAATCGACAGACCTCAGGAAGGTTGGGAGGGTCACGTTGGATTCGTTCCCGCGTACGTGAAGGAGCTTAATTTTGATACAAACAAAACAGCACTTCTTTGCGGACCACCGATAATGATTAAGTTTACATTGGCATCTCTGCAGGAGATGGGTTATGATAAAACTCAGGTTTATACAACTATGGAGCTTCGTATGAAGTGCGGCATCGGTAAATGCGGCCGTTGCAATATCGGATCAAAGTACGTTTGTAAAGACGGACCGGTTTTCCGTTGCGACCAGTTGGATGAACTCCCGAATGAGTATTAATTCTTATTATTTTTACAGAAAGTGAAGGCAAAAGATATGGAAAATATGGTAAATGTATTTATAATGGGCAAAAAGTATTCCGTACCGTCAGAGCTTACGATTATGGACGCTATGGAATATGCCGGATATCAGCTCGTTCGCGGATGCGGATGCCGTAACGGTTTTTGCGGAGCGTGTGCTTCAGTTTACAGAATAAAAGGCGACCCTGAGCTTAAGGTTTGTCTTGCTTGTCAAACAAAGGTTGAAGAGAATATGTACGTAGCACAGATTCCTTTCTTCCCGGTAGTAAAGCAAACGTATGACATTAACGAGATTCGTCCCACAGAGAGCATAATGATGCAGCTCTATCCTGAAATTTACAGTTGCATCGGTTGTAACGCTTGTACAAAGAGCTGTACACAGAGCCTTAATACAATGCAGTACATCGCATATGCACAAAGAGGCGAATATGCAAAATGTGCTGAGGAGTCATTTGACTGTGTAATGTGCGGAATCTGTTCTTCACGTTGCCCTGCTCAGATTTCACATCCTCAGGTAGCTCTTCTTGCAAGAAGACTTACAGGAAAATATATTGCACCTAAGGCTGAGCACCTTGAAAAGAGAGTTGCAGAGATTGAAAACGGTGATTTCGAAGAGTCTATGAAAGTTCTTATGGCAAAGCCGCTTGACGAGCTCAAAGACATGTACAATCACAGAGATATAGAGAAATAAGGAGGAGAGCAAAATGAGCGATGCATTTTATACACAGGAGATGCTGGATTCAATAAAGAAGGTTGAAGCAAGCCGTGCATCACGTATCGGTTTTGAACCAAGAAGAATGACAGCAGAGGAAAAGGAAGCTTTACTTGCAAAATTCCATCCGGATTATAAAAAAGAAAATTTTGCAACTCTTGAAATGGGACCTAACAAAGGCGAGCAGGTTCCTACAGAGCTTGCTGCATTGTTGCAGGCACACAGCCGCATCAATCCCGATGAGATAGATTTGACACATGCAGATTATGATGTTGATGTTCTCGTAATAGGTGGCGGCGGTGCGGGTTCTTCCGCAGCAGTAATGGCACATGAAAATGGCGCAAACGTTATGATAGTAACAAAACTTCGCCACGGTGATGCAAACACAATGATGGCAGAAGGCGGCATTCAGGCGGCAGACAAAGAAAACGACTCTCCGATGACCCACTACGTTGACGCATTGGGCGGCGGACACTTCAAAAATGTACCTGAGCTTCTTTATAAGCTCGTTACAGACGGTCCGGGAGCCGTAAAGTGGCTTAACGACTTGGGCGTTATGTTCGATAAAGAAGAAGACGGCACAATGGTTACAACACACGGCGGCGGTACATCAAGAAAGAGAATGCACGCAGCAAAAGATTACTCCGGTGCGGAAATCATGCGCGTTCTTCGTGATGAAGTAATTAACAGAAATATTCCTGTTGTTGACTATACTGCAGCAGTAGAGCTTATTCTCGATGAGAATGGTAAAGCTGCCGGTGCAGTTCTTATGAATATGGAGACACACGAGATACTTATTGCAAAAGCAAAGACGGTTGTTATTGCAACAGGTGGTGCAGGAAGACTTCATTATCAGGGCTTCCCTACGTCAAATCACTATGGCGCAACGGCAGACGGTCTCGTACTTGCGTACCGCGTAGGCGCTCCTCTTTTGTATGCGTACACACTTCAGTACCATCCTACGGGCGTAGCTTTCCCGGCACAGATTTTCGGTGCTCTTGTTACGGAAAAGGTTCGCTCTTTGGGCGCAATGCTTATTAACGTTGACGGTGAGGCATTTATGCATCCTTTGGAGACACGTGACGTATCTGCAGCTTCGATTATTCGTGAATGTAATGAAAGAGGAAAAGGTATTCCTACGCCTGACGGTTACGGTATATGGCTTGATACTCCTATGATTGAAGAAATTCACGGTAAGGGTGCCATAGAGAAGAGAATTCCCGCTATGCTTCGTATGTTTATGAAATACGGATATGATATGAGAGAAAAACCGATTCTTATTTATCCTACACTTCACTATCAGAACGGCGGTATCAAAATTGGCGCAGACGGTCAGTCAGACGTTGAGAACTTGTTTGTTGCAGGTGAGGCAGTCGGAGGAATCCATGGAGAAAACAGACTTATGGGTAACTCACTTCTTGACATTATCGTATTTGGCCGTAATGCAGGTGTTCATGCCGCAGCTAAAGCTAAAACAATAGATGAAGTTGGTAAGCTCACACTCGATCATGTAAAGAAATTTGACAAAGAGCTTTCTGATGCAGGTATTGTTACAGATAAAGTATCTCCTCAACTTTTGCCCAGATATACACACGGCAATCCCAAATACGAGGCAAAATAAGGGCAAACAGAAAAGAGGGAAAATATAAAAAATGGATATAATTGATAAGATATTTTCATTGGGAGCAGTTGGAAGCACAACGATAGTTTTGTGTGGAGCAATGCTGATTGCATTTATCGGATATGCATTGGGAAGTATCAAAATTAAAGGTGTATCTTTAGGAACAGCGGGCGTCTTCTTAATGGCGCTCCTGTTTGGTTATTTATTTACTTTACCGGTATTGAAAGACGTACCGATTGTAGGTAAATTCTTTATTGAAGATGCTAAGGCAGGCGCTGTAAGTAAATATTCAATGCTCAGTTCAATCGGACTTGTGCTTTTTGTTACTGCGGTTGGTTTTATTGCCGGCCCAAGTTTCTTCAAAAACCTTAAAAAGAATGCTAAATCATACGTTCTTTTAGGTGTGTTGATTGTTGGCTCGGGCGCTCTTGTTTGCGCATTGTTTTCGTGGCTTTACGGAAGTCCTTATGGCACCGGCATTATGTCGGGTGCGCTCACAAGTACTCCCGGATTCTCTGCATCAAAAGAAGCTGTAGAAGCGGCAAATCCTGACCAGCTCGGTCTCGTTGCACTCGGTCACGCGGTGGCATATCCTTTCGGCGTAATAGGTGTTGTACTTTTCGTACAGCTTATACCGAAATTTCTTAAGGCAGATATGGCAAAAGAAAGAGAAATTATGAAAGTTGGCGTTGAAGCAGTAGCTGAGGATAAAAAAGAATCCAAGAAGCGTTTTGAACTCGATGAATTCGGTCTCGGTGCTTTCGGTCTTGCTGTTGTTCTTGGTATTTTGCTCGGCTCGATAAAGATTCCTCTTTCCGGTTCGGGTTATGCAGAGGGCGCAGCTACTTTCTCATTAGGTAATACGGGCGGTCCGCTGATTATGGCACTTATTCTTGGACATTTTGGCAGAATGGGTAAATTGAGCCTTAAAGTACCTGAGAAAACGTTGAAAGTTTTTAGAGAATTTGGTCTTATGCTTTTCTTGCTTGGTGCTGGAGTAGAAGGCGGCGTTGAACTTGTTGACCAGATTAAACAGTCTTCTGATGGCGCTATGATTCTTGTATATGGTCTTGTCGGTGGAGCTTTGATGACGTTGATTCCTATGATAGTAGGTTATTTTGTAGCAAGAAAGCTTCTCAAAATGAGTATGCTCAATGCTCTTGGATCAATAACAGGAGGTATGACAAGTACACCGGCATTAGGAACGTTGATTAACGTTGCCGGCACGGATGACGTTGCTGCAGCTTATGCTTCGACTTATCCCGTTGCACTTGTTCTTGTGGTGTTATTCTCACAGCTTATTGCGGTTTTTTTATAAAATAATACTCTTGTTTATTAGAGCAGAGCTTGTCTTTTGGCAAGCTCTGTTTTTTTGTGTAAATATATTCACTTTTTTATTTAACCGAGCATAACATATAAAAGTAGTGGCGTAAAAAGAGGTTTTCGTAGTGTATACAGAGAAGACAAAAGTGAGAGAAATTATGAATTTGCCGGGTATTTTGAGGATTGTTGAAAAGTATACAAAAAAACAAATGAACATGGCAATGTTAAAAATGGGAGCAAATCTCACAATAGAAAAAGTTGGTAATTACCTCAAGTGGAACAGAGAGCAAATGCGGGCTGTGCTTGAGGAATTGAATGAATTAAGAGCGAGTGTTGATAGATAAATTTGTGCGGCATAAAATTTTCTTGACATAGAAAGGCTTATGTGTTAGTATGAGACACGAGTTAGTTGTGACTAACCCAAAAATATGTTGTTTTTTCATACAATAGAAGTAGGAAACGTTAGGAGATTTGACAATGGCAACTCTTAGAGATGCAAAAATAGGTGCTACCGTCACGGTTACAAAGATAAACGGAGAAGGAGCAGTTAAAAGAAGAATTATGGATATGGGTATTACAAAGGGCGTTGAAGTAAAAATAATAAAGGTAGCCCCACTTGGAGACCCGATTGAATTGTTAGTTAGAGGATATGAGCTTTCTATAAGAAAAGCTGATGCAGATATGATTGAAATAAGATAAATAAATATAACCCTAAAACACAATTTTTCTTATTGTACAGCAGGAATCCTTGCCGATTTTATGGCAGGGATTTTTGTTGCTTTAATATTAGTCTTGGGGTCTGAATATTGCATAATAAAATGAATTTATGCGGGTTTTTAAAATTTCCGCATAAATTATTGTCCGGCCAAGCCGATTTGAAGTCAAGGTCGAACGGAATTTATGCGGGTTTTCAAAATTTCCGCATAAATTATTGTCCGGCCAAGCCAATTTGAACTCAAGGTCGAACGGAATTTATGTGGGTTTTCAAAATTTCCGCATAAATTATTGTCCGGCCAAGCCGATTTGAACTTAAGGTCTAGCGGAATTTATGCGGTTTTTCAAAATTTCCGCATAAATTATTGTCCGGCCAAGCCGATTTGAACTCAAGGTCGAACGGAATTTATGCGGGTTTTTAAAATTTCCGCATAAATAAAAAATAACCAGCCAACGCTTGCGCTTACTGTTTTTGGTTTGACACAGTTTTTCTTTATTGTTATAATTAAAGGAAGTGGTAAAGAAGGATGTGCTGTTGTGAAATTGAAATATTTCCCTAAAATATATTTTGTTTGTGTGATATTGATACTTGTGGTATCAATGCTTGTTTTAGTATCGTGTGACGATAAAAAAACGAATGAAAAAGCTGTAGAGCCTGCTACGGCATGGGAAGAAATACAAGAAGGTTTTGATAAAACAGCAGCAGCCTCCGGATATGAAGTAGAGTTTAAAACAAAGAGTAAATCGACATTTGGCGAATATAGTTCAGAAGGCAGTGCTACGTATAATATTTCGTTGTATGGCATTGGAACGGACAGCTTCCGTGCATCGGCAGTAAGAAAAAATTCCGAAACATTAACAAAAAAGAGTTATTATTTTGAAGCTGATAAATTTTATGTTTCGGACATAGAAGGAGAAAAAAATACAACTCCGTATCTGTACGTTTCGGATGATGTTGATGCATTGAAAGAAGTAACGGGGCTCAACGTATTTAAAATCAATACAGAAGCAGTGAAAACAGCCTTGGAGAGCAGTAAAAGCGTTGTTGAGGGCGAAGAAGGGGATTGCAAATATATTAAATTTGCAATGACTTCACAAAATGCCGTTGATATATTGGGAGACTCATATCAGATATATAATGATATGAAGGATTTTGATGGATATATGTTCTTTTATACGAACAGCGAAGGCTATCTTGTAAAATTCGGGTATGATTCAAATTATGCCGAGACGTATGAAGGAGAAAAAACTGCAGTAGAGTTGTCTGTAGAGTATAACTTCATGAATATAAATAAAGCTACAGAAATCGCTGCGCCGGGGTGGGTAACAAAGCTTGCACCCGAAGAAATTGACACTGTGTATTACAGAAAAGACAAAGTGCTTTATTCGTTCCTTTATGAGCCAAGCGAAAACTCATCAGGGTACGGATATAAGCTGTATTGGATAGAAAGTATGGTAGATAAAGAAAAAGTAGTCGAATATGCGCAGATACCGGAGGAAATTAACGGTATTAAAGTTGTGGATATAAGCAGGACTGCCTTTTCGTTTGGCAAGGGAGTAAAAGTACTCGTTATGCCACAAACGATAAGTTACGTCGCATATCCGGCAGAAGGAGTAGAGATGACAGTGTTTTCGAAATGTGAAGAATTCACTGAAAACGTGCCGGAGGGCGTTACAGCATATACGGCGCAGGAATGGGACTTTATAGATGGTGTGCCAACTGTAAAGAAATAAGATGGGGTGATAGAAAATGAAATTAGACAATATTTTTAATAATAAACAAGTATTTTCATTGGAGGTTTTTCCGCCAAAGAAGACAATGCCGATAGAAACAATATATGAAACACTTGACGAACTTGCAGAAATCAAACCTGATTTCATAAGCGTTACGTACGGTGCGGGCGGTAGCGAAAATTGTGCTGCTACGTTGGAAATAGCTTCAACAATAAAGAAAAAATACGGCATTGAAAGTGTTGCTCATTTGCCGGGAATTAACCTTTCAAAAGAAGATGTTCTTATGATGCTAAATGATTTTAAAGAACACGGCATTCATAACATACTCGCACTCAGAGGTGATGGTAATCCGGAGATGGAGCCTGTCGGAGATTTTAATCATGCGGATGAATTGGTTAAATTTATCAAGGAACATGGTGACTTCCACGTAGCCGGAGCGTGTTATCCGGAAGGACATACGGAGTCTGATGATTTAATTACGGATATAAAATATTTGAAGAAAAAAGTTGATGCCGGATGCGACCATCTGATATCGCAACTGTTTTTTGACAATGACCATTTTTATAGATTTAGGGAAAGATGTGAGCTTGCAGGAATAAATGTGCCGATTGAAGCAGGAATTATGCCGGTTCTCAATAAAAAACAAATCGAAAGAATGGTTACCATGTGCGGCGCGAGCCTACCAAATAAATTTGTTAAGATGATGGCACGTTATGAAAATAATCCGGAAGCTTTAAAAGATGCGGCTATTGCTTATGCAGTTGACCAGATTGTAGATTTGATATCTCAAGGAGTTCATGGCATTCATCTTTATACGATGAACAAACCTGACACTGCAAAAAGAATTTACAACAGCATAGCATCACTTCTTAAGTGCTGATTTTTTTATTAATCGGAGGGTATAAGTATGGTTTACAGAGATTTGGGAAACACAGGCGTACGCCTGTCTCCATTGGGTTTTGGTATGATGAGACTACCTTCTGACGAGAAGGTTGTTACGAAAATGGTGCGTGATGCCATTGATGCAGGCGTGAACTATATAGATACCGCATATCCATATTTGGAAGGCAAAAGCGAATCCTTAACAGGCAGAGTGCTTTCTGACGGATACAGAGATAAAGTCTATCTCGCTACGAAATGTCCTGTTTGGCTCATTGAAAAGCCGGAGGACTTTGATCGCATATTAAACGAGCAGCTTCGCAAATTAAAGACAGAACAAATTGACTGCTATCTACTCCATTCATTAAATAAAAGTAATTGGGAAAAGGTAAAAAAATACGGACTCATTGATAAAATGAAAGAAGCCAGAGATGCAGGTAAAATTTGCTATATCGGTTTTTCGTTTCATGATACTTATGATTTATTCAAAGAGATAGTTGATGCTTTTGATGAATGGGATTTTTGCCAAATACAGCTTAATTATCTTGATACAGAGCATCAGGCAGGCATAAAGGGCATGAAATACGCAGCAGAAAAAGGACTTGGCGTTATCATAATGGAGCCATTAAGAGGCGGCCATCTGGCAAAAGTTCCGTTAAACGTTAAAGAGGCATTTGGAAACGGCAAATCACCTGTAGAGTGGTCTTTAGACTTTTTGTGGAATATGCCCGAAGTGAGCACTGTTTTGAGCGGAATGAGCACCCAGGAACAAGTGGAGCAGAATGTGGCGTACGCCGAGCGTTCCGCAGTGGGAATGTTCACAGAAGAAGACGATAAAGTAATTGAAAAAGTGCAGCAGGAATTTAAAAAATTCAGTACAGTAGCTTGTACAGGTTGTTCATATTGCAATATCTGCCCGAAAAAAATAGCTATACCGCAAACGTTTGCGGCATATAATACAGCATTTTTAAAGAACAATTACGCGCAGGCAAAGGAACAATATACAGATTGGGTACCGCGTTTTGGCGCATTGCCTTCGGAATGCATCGGTTGCCGCAAGTGCGAGGAAATATGCCCACAGAATATTGAAATAAGTAAATTGATGAAAACAGTTTACGCATTTTTCAAGAGAGAATAAAAATGGAAAAATCAAGGCTTGAATCTGTTAATAATTGCAAAGTGCATTTTAGATTTATATCTGTGTTATGCATATTCCTTGTTTTAATTGTATGCTTTGTGTGTGGTTGTACCTCCTCAGAGTACAATAGCATGGGAACTAAGAACAAAACAAATACAGAGAATACTATAGATAACACAAGCCCAATATTTTCTGATATGGGTGGCTTCTACAGCGGCGAATTTGAAGTGACGATTTCCGTACCGAACCTGCTAAAGGCTGATACAAGCAGTATAAAAATAACGTTTGATGGCAGCGAGCCGACAGCAAAAAGTGAAGACTATACAGAAGCATTAAAGCTTCCCGGAAATACTTATACAAAAACACATTTTGAAAACGCAGACGAAGATGTAAAGGTGTCTGTCATCAGAGCTGCCTGCTTTGATAAAAAAGGAAATATATTAGGACAAATATCTACGGCAACATATATTCAAATCAAAACAAGTGACGGCGGCAGTGGTAAATCGAGATTTAATATACCGGTAATATCACTTGTTACTGATGAAGACAATTTAAACAGTAAAAGCAAGGGAATATTCAGAAATCCTGATGGCCATGGGGCAGAATGGGAAAGACCTGTAAATGTTTCTTTTTATGAACCCGATGGTACTTTAGCATTTACGCAAGATGCAGGAATACGACTTTTTGGAGGAAGTACGAGGAATTTGACACAAAAATCTCTTCGTATAACGGCTCGCAAAGCGGAATATTTTGATACTACCGTTTATGATGGTGCGGGAAAATTCAAATATGCACTGTTCCCTGAAAGAGTTGACAGTTTTGGGAACGTCCTTGCGGAGTACGACAGTTTTGTTTTGAGAAATGGAGGCAATGACTCTGTATTTTTCTCAGAAGACACAGCGAGAATAACTTTTATTCGTGATGGATTGGCTGCAAAAATTACAAAAAAGGCGGCACCCGACGTAGATGTTATGGATTATAGACCTGTAGTTGTGTTTTTAAACGGGGAATATTACGGACTTATGAATCTTCGCGAATATCAAAACAATAAATATATACAAAACGTATATGGTATCGAGGACAAAGAGGGAATAACTGTTATCTCTACAGAGTTGGACTCAAGCAGAGGTGGCAGATACGATGGCGATTGGTTTTATTATGAGCAGGATGACGGTCCCGAAGGAGAACTTGAATCGTTTATAACGCTCCTTGATGATATTAGTAAGGGTAAATATTCTTATGAACAAGTAAGCGAGAAGATAGACACTGATAATTTTATGAAATATTGTGCAATGAATCTTTTTCTTTGTAATACCGATTGGCCTCATAATAATACAAAGGTTTGGAGATATGCAGGTGAAAATGCCGGTGCCGAAGCAAATACAGATGTTACTGACGGAAAGTGGCGGTTTATGTTAAAGGATGCTGATGTAGGTTTGGGCAGATTTGTTTGTGCTGCAGAAAAACGTGGTTATCCAATTGAATTGTATACAAAAGCAGATTGCAAAAATATCAGATTTTTACTTGCAAATTACATGGAATTTAACGATACGTATGGTTATCCGTCTGTACGAAATAACACTTATCCGGATACATTAAAAATACAAGGTTTATTTTATTTCTGCATGCAAAATAAAACCTTTGCACAGGCTTTCTATGATTTTTGTCATAAACTGACGTCTGAAATATGGACTCCCGATGCCTTAAAGAAATTAATTGATAGTGCTTCTGATGAAATAATGAAAGAATTTGATAACTATCTTGTAAAAGAGTTTGGAGTCTGGAATTGGGAAGCAAATACTACTGTTGATAAATGGAAGAATGCTGTGAGTGGTAAAAATGATTCTCTGTATACGTGGGCAGAGCAAAGAAGCGGAGAAAACGGAGAATTTATGAAGCAGGTAAAAGAGCTGATGAATCTTTTAGATTAGTACGTAGAATACGGAGGTGTGCTTTTTATGCTAAAGAAAATAATTGCATTTTTTTGTATGATGGTTATTGTTGTTGCTTGTGTAGGATGCAATGGTAATTCCGATGAACTGACAATAACGGTAAAAAAATCCATTGTAAGTGACGAAGATTTTGAAAAACAAAAGAGTGCGATTGATAATTTTATAAAAGCCTTTAAAGAGAAAAATCCGGGCTTGGTTGTAAATGTAAAGTATGTTAAAGAATACCCCGCTGAGTTAAAGGACACCGAGCTTATTTTGCTTGGCGCAGAAGATGTACTTGAATTTGCCCCGAAGGACTTAAAAATATTATCAGATTATAAAGCGGCAGAGAATGTAAACGAGAGAATTCTTGATATTGGCAGACTTGCAATAGAATCTTCAGAAAAAGACTTGTATTTTGTCCCGTTTAATTATGACAGAGCTGTTGTGTATGCTGATAAAGGCATATTTGATTTTCTTGGTATTGAAGTACCAAATGCAAGCTGGACTTATGAGGATTTTAAAAACATAATAAAAGAAGCGACAGACAGTAAAATCGAATATGAGGAATATAGCGGCTCTGTTGGTGTGCATTTGCCGTTTTCCAAAACATATGTTTGGAAATATTTTTACGAAAATATTGGCGATGGTTGGTACAATGAAAAACACGCACGGGTTAATTTTGTTGGTGA
>JAGAQK010000039.1 GCA_017622825.1 Clostridia bacterium
AGAGAATTCTCTCCCAAAAAAGTTCTCAAAACGCTGATTTTTGGCATAAAATAACCGTCATTCCGTTGTATCAGAATGACGGTTATTCATTGGTCGGGATGACAGGATTTGAACCTGCGGCATCCTGCTCCCAAAGCAGGCGCTCTACCAAGCTGAGCCACATCCCGATTGACTTCGGGTATAATATCACAGTTTTCAACCTCTGTCAACGCAAGTTTTTCTTTTTGATTAATAATAATTCTTCGCCGGCTACCTATTTACTCTTGCAATGCAACTATGATTTACTTATACTGTGTACAAGACAATTTATTGGGAGTGAGCATATGCAATTATATCTTAAGAGCTTCGAGTTGCCGAGCGAATATCAAGAAATTGAATACATAAAAGATAAAAAAGAAACGTGTTACTTGAATTTTTACCCATTTCAAATTTTGACGTATAAATTAAACCACGTTGAATTCGCGCCGGTCACTATTTTCTACGGAAATAACGGCTCCGGCAAGTCTACGCTATTAAATATTATTGCAGAAAAAATAAGAGCAAATCGAAATTCACCATTTAATGGCAGTGGACTATTTAATGATTTTACAAGTATGTGCACAGCAAATTTCTCTAATTACAGGCCAAACAGCATTCAAATACTGACAGGCGATGATGTTTCGGAGAGAATTATTAATATGCGATACCTGAATGATGGCATAGATGCAAACAGACGAGAGATTTTTGATGAATACGCATCAAAAAGAGAACAAAAACCGGGAGAATGGAATCTCAAATCAATTGATGATTATGATTCCTGGAAAGAAATTTTAGAAGCAAAAACGATGTCAAAATCAAGCTATGTGCGTAATAGACTTCATCAAAACACTCAAATGTATTCAAATGGGGAGACTACAATTAAATATTTCTTAAACAAAATAACCGAAAACAATTTGTATCTCCTTGACGAGCCTGAAAATAGCGTATCCTTGCCAAATCAGATACAGATAATGGAGTATTTACAACAGTCAGCAAGATTTTTTAATTGTCAATTTATAATAGCAACACATTCACCGGTGTTTTTATCGATGACAAATGCAAGAATATATAATCTAGACAACGAACCGTCAACAATAAACAAATGGACAGAGCTTGAAAACGTTAAAATATTATTCGATTTCTTTATGGAACACAAAGACGAGTTTTAAGGATAATATATAAAATTATAATTATTTGAAATTTATGGCATAATCGTGTATAATGAAACGAAATTTAATAAAGGAGCGATAATAACTATGGATATAGGTGCAGTATATACACAATGGGCTACAAACAGATATTTTGACGAAGACTCCAGGAAAGAGTTGGAAGCAATAGAAGGTAATAATATAGAAATAAGAGACAGATTTTATAAAGAACTTGATTTTGGCACAGCAGGTATAAGAGGCGTTATAGGTGCAGGTACAAACAGGATGAACAAGTACGTTGTCAGAAGGTTAAGTACAGCAATAGCAGCTCACATACTCGCAAAGGGGCCGAAAGCAAAAAAAGACGGCGTAGTTATAGGTTATGACAGCCGTAATTGTTCTGAATTATTCGCTAAAGAAGCTGCTGCTGTTTTTGCAGGAAACGGCATAAAAGTATATTTATTTACTGACATAGTACCTGTACCTGCATTGTCATTTTCTGTAAGACAACTCAGATGCGCAGCAGGTGTTATGATTACAGCAAGCCACAATCCAAAAGAATATAACGGATATAAAGTTTACGGACCGGACGGAGCACAGCTTTCGTTAGATGACAGTAAGCAGATATCAAAGCTTATGCAATCAATCACTGATTATACAAAAGTACCGTCTTTCAGTTTTGACTTCTTCAAAACAGGAAACAACATAAAATACATTGACAACACTATGAAGCAAAATTTCTTCAAAGAAGTAAAAAAACTCATTGTTGACAAAGACGGTTTCAAGAAAAATGCAAAAAATCTCACAGTAGTTTACACACCGCTTCACGGAGCCGGAGCAAAATGGATACCCGAGCTGTTAAAAGAATGCGGAGTATCAAACTTGCATACCGTTAAAGAACAGATGCAGCCCGATGGGAATTTCTCCACGGTAAACGTACCAAATCCCGAAGATCCCGGCGCATTTACATTGGCTCTTAAACTTGCAAAAGAAGTTAACGCAGACCTTATACTTGCGTCAGACCCCGATGCGGACAGAACAGGTGTGTATGCAAAAACTCCCGACGGAGATTACGCAATGATCAATGGCAACCAAATAGGCGTTATGCTTACAGACAGGATTATTGAAAGCCACAAGCAAAGAAAAACAATGCCTGTAAATCCTTTTGTCGTTTCAACAGTTGTATCAACAAGACTCACAAAAGAGATTTGTAAAGCAAATAACGTAGAATACGTAGACGTATTAACAGGATTTAAGTTTATAGGCGAGAAAATAATGGATCTTGATGAGAAAGGCGATAAAAACTATCTCTTCGGATTTGAAGAAAGCTACGGATATTTGCCCGGCACGTATGCAAGAGACAAAGATGCAGTTGCAGGATGTCTATTTATGGCAGAAGCAGCAGCGTATTACGTTTCACAAGGCATAACGTTGTTTGAAGCATTGGATAACATTTACAAGAAATACAGCTATCACAACGAGCTTCAAGTATCAATCAACCTTAAAGGCGAAGCAGGGCTCAAGATGATACAAAAAATTATGGAAGTTATCAGAAATACTAACGGCAAATTCACAGACGAAACGCCCGCAGTTTATACTGATATAAAGACAGGCGAGTCATTAACGTTCAACACAGACGGCTCAATTGCAGCAAAGCAACAATGCAGCTTACCATCTTCAAACGTACTTTACTTTGAGTTTGCAGATAAATGGTATTGCATAAGACCATCGGGCACAGAGCCAAAAATCAAAATATATTTCGGCGGCAAAGCAGATACACTCGATGCGGCACACGATAAAGCATTAAAGCTTAAGCAGGAAGTAGTAGATAAAATTATGCCGATAATAAAGGAATAAAATGGATTCACTTAAAACAGAATTTGTTCATCTTCACGTCCATACCGAATACAGCTTACTTGACGGAGCCTGCAGGATAAAAGAACTTGCAAAGGCTTGTAAAGAGCGCGGTATGGACGCTCTTGCAATAACAGACCACGGTGTTATGTACGGCATCGTGGAATTTTATGAAGCATGCAAAAACGAGGGAATAAAGCCCATTATAGGCTGCGAAGTATACACAGCAAAAAGAACAAGATTTGATAAAGCCCCCGGTGTCGATAATGACTACGGGCATTTAATACTGCTTGCAAAAAATAACGTAGGATATCACAATTTAATTAAAATAGTATCAAAAGCATTTACAGAGGGTTATTATTATAAACCCCGTGTGGATTACGAAGTATTGCAACAGTACCACGAGGGAATTATTGCATTGTCTGCCTGCTTAGCGGGTGAAGTGGCAATGAATTTAAAGAGAGGCTTTTATGAAGAG
>JAGAQK010000040.1 GCA_017622825.1 Clostridia bacterium
ATCGTCCTGTCAAAACGAAAGGAGGTGTGTGCCTATGTCAAGCATTGAAATGAACTGTCTTACAAGAACCGGTATGTTAAGACAAATTAAGTCTCGCCTGTATGAACTAATCTGTCTTGAAACTGAGAAAAAGGTGCTTTTGGCAGAGTGTCCGGAGGAATATAAGAATGCTAAGATTCAATACTGCAATTCTTTTTCCCGATACATAAATGTAAAGCAAAAAAGTATCGAATACAAAAACACTGCTTCTTATATCGTTTCCAACGGAGAAAAAATCCGCATAAAAAGCACTGAACAAATAAGAATTCAACTTATTTTGGATAGGTTGTCTGAAATCAACTCTTGTATAGAGTCCTTAAGGAAAACGGTCAAATTATATTGTCACAACGTAAACTCTACAAAAGGTGCCGGTGATTCTTCTATTGATTATAAAACGCTAAAAGCTGCGGCTGAAAGTGAATTCCGTACTGCGAATGAGCAAATACATATTTTTGACAGGACTGCTTTCTACCAAGAAAGCAATTTTCACGCTGCGTTTAACGAAAAGCATTACGCGAGTATTAAGAACAGTGCGAATCTAAATAATACGTTCTCGAACTATTACGTTTGCCCTCGCAATGAAATTTACAGGTCAAAAAACGAGGTTTTGTCGTCTCTTTGCCTTATGCATTGTGGTTTGAGTTATTGCGTCGAGCCGTTGTATCCTAATTCGGGAATGAGAGCGGATTTTGGTATGCTCAGCAGTTTTCACCAAAAAAGAGATGGTACTATAGTGACATTAAAGAAACCAAAAATGATTTTTATCGAGATTGCCGGCCTTAGAAACAACGATGAGTACAACGCAAAGTTGAACAAAAAGATTGAGTTTGCCCGTATGAGCAAGATACCGCTTGTTGTCATTGACTTTACCGAATACAACAAAGCTGAGTCAACGGCCGTGTTCAATTTTGAAATTCTTTGTGATATTTTCACAGAATTGTATTTTGGCATTAGAAAAGCTGACGGTGTTATACTTACGCCGTATTGACTTTATCTTCTTGAAAGTCCGGGCGGACGGAATTTATGCGTTTTTTTAAATTTCCGCATAAATTTTTGCTCTTGCAATGTCAGCCTACGGTTCGGGCGGACGGAATTTATGCGGCTTTTTAAAATTTCCGCATAAATTTTTGCTCTTGCAATGTCAACCTGCTGTCCGGGCGGGCGGAATTTATGCGGCTTTTTAAATTTTCCGCATAAATTTTTGCTCTTGCAATGTCAGCCTGCGGCCCGGGCGGACGGAATTTATGCGGCTTTTTAAATTTTCCGCATAAATTTTTGCTCTTGCAATGTCAGCCTGCGGCCCGGGCGGACGGAATTTATGCGGCTTTTTAAAATTTCCGCATAAATTTTTGCTCTTGCAACGTCAACCTGCGGTCCGGGCGGACGGAATTTATGCGGCTTTTTAAAATTTCCGCATAAATTTCAAATCATTCCGATTTATACCTATTGACACATCGTCAAGTGGTGAATTAAAATACGAGTGTGAGCAGGTGGCTTTTCCCTACTGCGAACAACTTCAAAAACAAAATGATTATACTGACGGCAAAGATTTGCTGAGCCGCAAGATTTAGATACAGATAAATTTTTCATTTGATTATTTATGAAGCTCTGTGCTCCTTGCGGCGCAGAGCTTTTCTTTTTCGGCGATACGATAATTTGACGGTTATCGGGAATATTAATAACACTATTAATACGAGGTTTGTTTTTTATGTATAACACAATCGACAAGCTGCGCGACGCGCAGGAACTTACAAGAGAAGAATGGATTGAACTTATCGAAAATTTCAGAGGAGTTTCGGCTGACAGCGCGCAGGCGCAATACTTGTTCGCGCAGGCGCGGGCAGTACGCGAAGCGCACTATGGCAAGAAAGTCTTCATACGAGGACTTATAGAAATATCAAACATATGTAAAAACGATTGCTACTATTGCGGCATACGAGCCTCAAACGCAAAAGCCTCACGCTACAGGCTGACACCGAGCGAGATACTACAATGTGCAGATGCAGGTTATAAATTAGGCTTCAGAACATTCGTAATGCAAGGCGGCGAAGACCCGTTTTTCACAGACGAAGTACTCGTAGACATTATAAAAGCCATAAAGACAAAATACCCCGACTGCGCAGTAACACTTTCGTTAGGCGAACGAAGCAAAGAAAGTTATTTGCTTCTGCGAAACGCCGGTGCGGACCGCTACTTACTCAGGCACGAAACAGCAAGCGACAACCACTACAGCAAGCTGCACCCGGAAAAGATGAAGCTCTCAACCAGAAAAAAATGTCTTCTGCATTTAAAAGAAGCAGGATTCCAGACAGGAAGCGGATTTATGGTAGGTTCCCCGTTCCAAACAACAGAAAACATTGCGGACGACTTGATTTTCTTAAAAGAACTCGAGCCCGCAATGGTCGGGATAGGACCGTTTATTCCACACAACGATACGCCATTTGCAAAATACAGCGCCGGCAGTGTGGAAATGACAATTTATTTGGTAGCACTCATACGGCTGATGCTGCCGAAGGCATTGATTCCGTCAACAACCGCGCTGGGAACGCTGGACAAGAACGGTCGAGAAAAAGGAATTTTAGCCGGAGCAAACGTGATAATGCCAAACCTTTCCCCTGAAAGCGCACGGCAAAAGTACACGCTGTACAACAACAAGCTGCATTCCGGCGCCGAAGCCGCCGAGCAACTAAAAATGTTAAAAGAAAGAATAAACAAAATAGGATATGAAATTACAGTAGAAAGAGGCGATTATTTATGTACAAATACGATCCAAAATCATTAAAAGCAGACGAATTCATAAACGACGGCGAGATACAAGAAACGCTGAAGTACGCAGAAGAAAACAAGAACAATATTGAACTTATTGACAGTATTTTAGAAAAAGCAAAGCCAAGAAAAACGCCCGAAGGAATATTCTGCACAGGGCTCAACCATAGAGAAGCTTCCGTATTGTTGGCGTGTGAGATTCCCGAAAAAATACAAGAAATGTATAAATTAGCAGAGCACATAAAAAAGACGTTCTACGGCAACAGAATAGTTATGTTTGCACCGTTGTACCTTTCGAATTATTGCGTAAACGGCTGCGTGTACTGCCCATACCACATGAAGAACAAGACGATTCCCAGAAAGAAGCTTACACAAGAAGAAGTAAGAAAGGAAGTAATCGCGCTTCAGGATATGGGTCACAAGCGTCTTGCAATCGAGTCGGGCGAAGATCCGGTGAACAACCCGATAGAATATATACTTGAGTCAATAAATACGATTTATTCAATAAAGCATAAAAACGGTGCAATAAGGCGCGTAAACGTTAATATCGCCGCCACAACAGTTGAAAATTACAGAAAGCTCAAAGAAGCCGGCATCGGCACGTACATCCTGTTCCAAGAAACGTACCATAAAGAGAGCTACCTTAAGCTCCACCCCACTGGACCGAAGCACGATTACAATTATCACACAGAGGCTATGGACAGAGCTATGGAGGGTGGCATTGATGACGTTGGTCTCGGCGTGCTTTTCGGGCTTGAGCTTTACAAGTACGAGTTTGCAGGTTTACTTATGCATGCGGAACACTTGGAGGCCGTTCATGGTGTCGGCCCCCACACAATAAGTGTCCCAAGAATAAAAAAAGCTGCAGATATTGACCCTACAGCTTTTGACAACGGCATTAGCGACGAGATTTTTGCAAAGCTTTGTGCATTGATTCGTATTGCAGTGCCTTATACAGGCATGATTATTTCGACTCGCGAAAGTCAGTCGGTCAGAGAAAAAGTAATACGTCTCGGCGTTTCTCAAATAAGCGGCGGCTCACGTACAACGGTTGGCGGCTACACAGAAGAAGAGCGCCCCACTGATACGGAACAATTCGACGTATCCGACCAGCGTACACTTGACGAAGTTGTGAGATGGCTTATGGAAATGGGCTATATACCATCATTCTGTACAGCTTGCTACAGAGAAGGCCGCACAGGTGACCGCTTTATGGCTTTGTGCAAATCAGGTCAGATACAGAATTGTTGCCACCCCAATGCGCTTATGACGCTTAAAGAGTTTTTGATGGATTACGCGTCCGAAGAAACTCGCGTTATAGGAGAAGCGTTAATACAGGCGGAGTTGGAAAATATTCCCAAAGAAAAGGTTAAGCTTATATGCGCCGACCATTTGGAAAAAATTGCTATAGGTATAAGAGACTTTAGATTCTGATACAGAGGTGATAACGATGGCTTTAAATGACACTCCTGCCGCAAACAGGACTCACATTGCTTTTTTCGGCAAACGAAACGCCGGCAAGTCGAGCTTGCTTAATGCTGTAACAAATCAGGAAATTGCCGTTGTGTCTGATATAAAAGGAACCACGACGGACCCTGTTTATAAAACTATGGAAATACTGCCGATAGGCCCGGTTATGCTTATCGACACGCCCGGATATGATGATGAGGGGTATCTGGGCGAGCTTAGAATTAAGAAAACGAAGCAGATTTTGAACAAAACGGATATTGCAGTAATTGTGGTTGATGCTGCCGAAGGCTTTGAGAAGCAAAGCAGCAGCGACAGCGATGAGCTTTTGAGTCTTGTTAAAAGCAAAAACATACCATACGTTATAGTTTACAATAAAATTGATATCGCCAAAAACGCCAAAACCAGCGGCGAGCATGAGCTTTCCGTAAGTGCAAAAACAGGCGAAGGAATTGAAGAATTAAAAAGCAAGCTTGGAAGTTTAGCAAAAATTTCCACGACACCAAAGCCTATCGTGAGCGACATTATTTCCGCAGGCGATGTGGTGGTAATGGTAACGCCCATTGACAGTGCTGCCCCAAAAGGCCGCTTGATTTTGCCTCAACAGCTTGTTTTGAGGGACATTATCGATTCTGATGCAATTGCTGTAGTTGTGAAAGAGAACCAATTGAGTGATGCTCTCGCGAAGTTGTCCGAAAAGCCGGCGCTTGTTATCACTGACAGCCAAGTTTTTGATGTTGCGGACAAGTTGACGCCCAAGGATGTTCCGTTGACTTCTTTTTCCATATTAATGGCAAGATACAAAGGCTTTTTGGAAACAGCCGTTAAGGGAATAGCTGCCATAGATAATTTGAAGGACGGCGATACTGTTTTGATTTCTGAGGGTTGCACGCATCACAGACAATGCGCTGATATAGGAACCGTGAAAATACCGGCGTGGCTCAGAAAGTACACGGGCAAAGAATTTAATATCGAGACGAGCTCCGGCGGCGAATTTCCGGAGGATTTGTCAAAATACTCTTTGATAATACACTGTGGCGGTTGCATGCTTACAGAGCGTGAGATGCTCTACCGCATGAAGTGCGCTAATGATGCCAATGTGCCCTTCACGAATTACGGCACGGCGATTGCGCAGATGAAAGGCATATTGAGCAGAAGCCTTGAGGTTTTCTTTCTTGATAACGGAAAAGGCGGTGCTCGCCATGAGTGAAGAAACGCGCGTTGCGATTATTGCTGTTATAGTTGAAAATCCTGACTCCGTTGAGCCTTTGAACAAGCTACTTCATGAATACAGTTCTTTCATAATAGGACGTATGGGTGTGCCGTACAGAGAAAAGGGCATTTCTGTAATCAGCATAGCTATTGATGCTCCGCAAAACGCCATCAGTTCCCTTACGGGAAAAATAGGCAGATTGCAGGGCATTGCAACAAAAACTACATATTCAAATCATTAAAGGATTGATTTTTTATGGCAAATTACAAACCTCTTTATATGCTGCATGGCTATGAGTATCCTATGGGAGTCGGCACTCTTGATAATAAAAAAAGAGTGATAGAGGAAACACTTGACCGGCTTGCGGATGAAGGATATGGAGGAATTGTCACAAATACAGAGCACAACGACAATTATCTCTATGACGAGCAGAGTTGGGAGCTTTTAAGGTACTCTCTACAGTACGCGGCAAATAAACACAATATGAAATTGTGGCTTTATGACGAGAAAGGTTATCCCAGCGGCGGTGCGGGAGGCCTTACGTTAAAAGAATGCCCGGACGGCGAAGCCAAGGCTCTCGTAATGATAAAAAAAGAAGTAGCGGCGAGCGACAAAATTTCCGTAGAAAAACCACACGGGCACGAAAAGTTTGAAAGTGCGTACTTACTTGAGGCGACGGGCAAAACTACTGATTTGGCAAAAATGATCAGTGGTGACAGGTTGGAATTTACGGCGCATGCGGAGGGCACGCTGTATTGTTTCGTGTCGAAACGGTTGTTTGAGGGAACACACGCGCACCACAACGTTTGCGCTGCGAGGCGATACGTGAGTGTGACGGATAAGAAAGCGGTGGCTGCGTTCATAGATAATACTTATAGGAAATATATGGAAAAAGTAGCGGATTTGGGACTTTCGCGGGAGAATCTGCAGGCGTTCTTTACTGATGAGCCGTCTTTGCAATGCTGCTATTTAAACGCGGGGCTCACACCTCCGACAATTGATGATGCGATAGACGAGGAAGTGCCGTTGCTTCCGTTGGTGGCATGGGAAAAGGAAATTTTGGAAATTTATGGCAAACGCTACGGCGAGGATTTAAAATTTAAGCTGCACTTCTTGTTTGACGGAAATTCTCCGGAAGCCATGGCAGTGCGGTATAAGTTCTATACGTTGATATCTGATTTGTACGAAGAAGCGTATTTTAAGCAAATCGGCAATTTCTGCGAGGATAATAACATAAGCTTTTCGGGGCATATACTTTTGGAAGAATGTGTGCTGCACCACGCGATTTTTGAGGGTAATTACTTTAATTTATTGCGGCATATGCACGTGCCGGGGATTGATATGCTGTTCACAAAGCCCAAAAACGTGTTACGAAATGCAGCGACACCGAAACTCGTTTCGTCGATAGCGGCGTGGTACGGCAAAAAGCAGGTTATGTCAGAGGTTTCAGGCCATACCGAAAGTGCGCTCAGCATTCCGTACGACTTCAGCGACGTGCTTTGCGCGCAGTACGTGCAATTTGCTTTGGGAGTAAATGTTTTTAATTCGTATTTTCGTCACAATTCGCTTACTCTTTCTGAAAACCGCACTCTTTGTTCGGCAATAGACAGATTGTGTAATGAATTCGACGGTAAGCAAGATATGTCGAACATACTCGTATATTATCCGATAGAGTCGGCACAGGTTTCGTTATTGGGCTCGGACAAGCAGCTCGGAGAGCGACAGTTTTCAGAAGATGCACTGAAATGTGAGCAGACATGGAGAGAATCAATAGATGAGCTTATAAAAGAACAAATTATGTTTCACTGTGCAGACACGACAGTATTGGCAAGCGCAGAGTATTCTGTAGAGAAGAAAGCTATAATCAATAATGGCTGCAGAGCGGAATACAAAGCAATAATCGTTCCCCACCCCGTCGCCATGTCGCGCAAAACATTTGACGTGCTGACGGACTTGGCCGCGAAGGGATTTTGCGTAATAGTAATAGACTTTACGCAAAACTTAATCGTGTTGGAGGATGGCTCGCGTAGCAATGACAGCAAAAGCGTTGTCGATTTAGAGAAAGCAAAACACTTTGTACTTGCAAAAGATGTCAGAAGCGCTGTAGAAGCTGCAAAAAAAGCGCTCACATACGAGTACAAGTTTACAGGAGAGACGGAAAATATAATTTCACTTGCCAAAAAGGACGTCGAGACCGGCGAAATTTCTTGTTTTATTGTGAACACAGGAGATGAGCGTGCAAAAATCGCACTCCACAGCGGTAGCGCAAAAAGCGAAAAAAATTACATAAATTTAATGAATCCCGAGAACGGTTTGTGTTATAATGTCGACGCGGAGAATTTGGTAATTGAGGCAAAAAAAGGAATAATTGTAAAATTTGGGAAAAGAGGCTAAAAAATGGCAATTGATCTAAGTAAAATAAAAGGAATTATTTTTGATATGGACGGCGTTTTGGTGGATTCTGAGCCTGTTATGGCGAAAGCTTCTGTGCTCGGCATGGCAGATTACGGTGTGCAGGCAAAGCCGGAGGATTTCGTTCCGTTTTTCGGCACAAACGACGAGACGTATTTCGGCTCAGTAGTAAGAATGCACGGAGGTACGTACACGCCTGAAATTGCAGAGCGAATTTACGACATTTACTGCAAAATCGCTCCTACGGAGATTTTCACTTTCCCAAATGTGCCTGAGACACTTCAAAATTTGCACATGAAAGGTTACAAAACAGCAATAGCCTCAAGCTCAATAAGAAGAAAACTGGACGTCAATATCACGTCTGCAAAAATCAACTTAGAAAGCCTTGATGCCGTCGTTTGCGGCTCTGACGTAGTAAATAAAAAACCGGATCCCGAAATTTTCCTTAAAGCAGCGGCAAAGCTTGGGCTCGCGCCCGAAGAATGCCTCGTTGCCGAAGACGCTATAAGCGGCGTTAAAGCCGCCAAAGCAGCAAAAATGTGCTGTTTTGGCATTACAACGGCATTCGAAGCAGATTATCTTAAAGAAATAGGCGCGGATTTTGCGGGAGCAAACATCATTGAGATTCTCGAATTGCTATCATAACGTCACTGCAGCCCAGGAGAGCGGCCGTTTTGGCCTCGGCTCTTTTAACAGCCGCCCTATCTACCATTTTTTGGATATCGGTGCCGGCATCGTTTGAGCTCAGTTGTTCAAGTGCCGCTATACGCGCGCAGCGCTGATTCAAGGAGCGGCGCACAGAATTTATATTGTCATTGTAGTCATTTCCGTAGCGATAGTTTGTTACGGAAATTTTTTCTCTCATAGCTACTATCTCACTTTGCGTTTTGATTGCATCAAGTTCTCGCAGTCGCCCATTCATTTCAGACTCAAAGCACTTAAAATTATCGCGAACGCGCAGGGCTTCATCAACAGCAGCCTTATGAAGGCGTTTTTTCTCATCAAGTTCATTTTCAAGCTGTTCTTCAGCGACAAAAAGCTCTGTCAAAAGCCTTTTGTCGCGTTCTTGCGCTGCAATGTTTATTTTAGCTCTGACATCATTCAGTTTAACCTCCGCCTCCTTCATATCGAGCCGCATTGTCTCAGCCCACGTTTGTATTTCAACAAGCTGCTTTTGTGCTTCCTTTCTGCTTTTTTGGATTTTCTGTTCTGCCTCTTTTATTAAAAGTTGCGGATTTTTTGCTTCTATTTTATCAGTCGTTGTTCCCACAATGCCACCAAGCAGCGACTTTATTTTGCTAAAAATTCCCATATTTACCAAATCTCCTGCCGATATAAAACGATTAATATATTTTTATTGCTGACTATAGTAAAATATGTCTTATTGTGATAAAATACGAGCAAATAATACTTTTATCGAAAGGAAATGATATTAAATGAAAAAATTCTTTAGCGATTTTAAAGCCTTTATTGCAAAAGGAAACGTTATCGACATGGCAATCGGTGTTGTAGTCGGCGGTGCTTTCAAAGATATCGTTAACGCTTTGGTTAGCAATATTATAACACCTTTGATAGGACTTCTTTTGGGCGGTTCAAACCTCTCTGACTACAAATACGTACTTCAAGAAGAAGTTGTAGAGCTTGTAGACGGAGTAGAGACTGTTGTAACACCTGAGAATGCAATTTTATGGGGTGCTTTTCTCCAAACAATAATAGACTTCTTGATAATAGCACTCACACTTTTCGTTATGATCAAAGTTGCAATGGGTGTACATAACAAAACCGAAGCGGCAAAGCAGCGCCTCAAAAAGCAAAAAGAAGAAGAGGTTGCAGCAGCAGAAGAAGCTCCCGCAGAGCCTGAAATAAGCTCAACAGACAAGCTTCTCATAGAAATCCGCGATCTTTTAAAGAAAGAAGATAAAGCTGAATGATTTATAAAACAAATCAAAAATAATTCTTAACGAATTCAACAAGGGCTTCCTTTTCATTGGGAAGCCTTTTTTCTGTAACTTCCTCAAGCAAAGCTTCAAGCACTTCCCCGACTTTCGGTCCTGCTTTTACACCACACGATATAACGTCACTGCCCGAAATATCCAAATCCGACAATTTCAGACATAAATCGTCCTTTTTTTTAAGCTTCTCGTATAGCTTCTCTATCTTACCCAAATCAACAAATCTTCCATAAACCATATCGGGATTCTGCGCACTGTTATCAGCCTTTTCAACTTCAATAGAACGGATAGTATCTTCCCCCATTCTTCTCATAAGCCTCAAAACAGCCGTCTCCTCAACAGGAATTCTATCATCATGATGCAAAATAAGCCTGCAAACGCGCTCACGAGTTTTGTTATCGGCCCTCAATCTGCGCAAAATCTCTCCCGCAAGCTCACAGCTCACTTTTTGATGTCCTCTAAAATGTCTAAAACCCTCTGCATCCTCAACGCACACATGAGGCTTTCCCACATCATGAAAAAGCACTGCAAGCCTCACAATTAAATCTTTCGGGGAATTTTTCAAAGCAACCATCGTATGCTTAAAAACATCATACACATGCCATTTCGATTTTTGCTCAAATCCCACCATCATCATTAGTTCAGGAATAAAAACGCCAAAAACATCTACGTATTTTTCCAGAATATCTGCTGCACTGTCAGTCACAAGTATATTGCAAAGCTCACTGTAAATCCTCTCTGCTGAAATTTTTTTTAAAAGCTCTCTGCACTCATTTACTGCAGTGGAGGTTCTTTCTTCAATTGAAAAGCCAAGCCGTCCCGCAAATCTCAGAGCTCGCAAAATTCTCAAAGCATCTTCTTCAAAACGCTTTACAGGCTCGCCAACACAACGAATGACGCGTTTTCCAATATCTTCTTGCCCACCAAAATAGTCTACAATTCCCATTTTAGGATGATACGCCATTGCATTCACCGTAAAATCACGTCTTGCCAAATCCTCCCTCAAAGAACTTACGAAACGCACGCTCTCAGGGTGTCTGCCGTCCACGTACTCCCCGTCAACACGAAACGTAGTCACTTCATATGGTCTTTTATCGCATATTATTGAAATCGTCCCGTGTTTCAAACCCGTTTCGACAATTCTATACCCTTTTCGAGAAAAAACCTCTGCTGTTTCATCAGGTTTAGCGTTAGTTGTAATGTCAAAATCCCCGGGCTGAACACCCAAAAGCGCATCCCTTACACAGCCGCCCACATAATATGCCTCATATCCGCTTTCATTTAAAATATCTATAATCTCATCAGCATATTTATCTTTGATCACACAGTATACCTACCCTTTTTCTCATCAATAACGATTTCAGCCTTACCTTGTGTGCACTCCTGCAAGATTTGGCAAATTTTCCCTGTATTGCCAACTGCAATATGTAAAGTTATCAAAACGTCATCAGCAAACGTTTCTTCTACGATTCTAAACTCAGAAGCAACAATATCCTCATTAGTGCCCGAGTTAAGCAAGTATTTCACGCTGTTGTACAATTGGTAATCAACACTTACAAAGACCTCATCATAAAGCACTTTTTTTACTGTTTCACACGCTCCGATTCCTATTGCGGCAGCCTTTCGGTAAGCTCTTGTCAAGCCCGACGCTCCAAGCAGAATCCCACCAAAATATCTAACTACAACTACTACTGCATTTTCTATGTGTTGACTTTGTATTGCATTTAAACACGGAACGCCCGCTGTTCCCTGAGGCTCTCCATCATCACTGTATCTACTGATAACAACGCCATCTTCGGAGCACAAATTATATGCATAGACGTAATGTCTTGCTTTTTTATACTTATTTTTGACATCTTTTATAAAAGCCAACGCTTCTTCCTCTGTTGATACAGGGGCGGCGCAGCCAATAAATCTCGATTTCTTTTCCTCAAACTCCGCTTCTCCGCAGGACTTTAAAGTAACATAGATATCTTTCATAAGCTCTCCTGACTGATTTTGCCAAAATGTTCAGGCGGTATTTTACCCTTTGCATGAATACCGTTTTCTGTATATTCTTCCGATTCAACCTTGCCGTACTTATGCAGATACGACAAAAGGCCTCCGTTACTATATGGTATCAGAACATCAAAAGTTTTGTCTGCTTTTATAAAATAGTTGATAATTTGCGTTCTCAAATCGTCAAGTCCTTCACCGGTGGCAGCAGATATTCTGAATACCTTCCCGTAGCCTTGTACAATACGAGGCGAAGGAAAAATATCGGCAGGTGCCTTATCGATTTTGTTCAAAACAAGATACCTCGGTCTGTTTTCAGCCCCTATTTCCTTCAAAATGCCCTCTACAGTATCAATACAACTCTCATAATCAACATTACTGCAATCTACGACGTGCAAAAGCAAATCGGCGTATACAGTCTCCTCAAGCGTCGATTTAAACGCTTCTACCAGATCATGAGGCAGTTTTTTTATAAATCCAACAGTGTCAATAAGCAAAAAATCACGTTTTTCGGGTGTAACGAGACGCCTTACAGACGTATCAAGAGTGGCAAAAAGCTTATCTTCTGCCAATACGTCAGACTGACACAGTGCGTTTACAAGCGTAGACTTACCTGCATTCGTATATCCCACCACAGCAACTGTCGGAATATCTTTCTTTTGCCTTTCCTTACGCAAAACACTACGTCGCTCTTTTACTTCACGAAGCTGTGCCTCCAAAAAATTAATTTTTCTTTTTATATGCCTGCGGTCAGTTTCAAGCTGCGTTTCGCCGGGGCCGCGCGTACCTATTCCGCCGCCAAGACGAGAAAGTGCCGTACCTTGCCCCATAAGACGCGGCAATCTGTACTTTTGCTGCGCTAACTCCACCTGAAGTCTGCCCTCCCGCGACTTTGCACGAGCGGCAAAAATATCAAGAATAAGAGCAGTCCTGTCAATAACTCGCGTGCCTATAATATTTTCGAGATTTCTTATTTGTGATGCCGACAGCTCATCATCAAAAATAACAATATCAGCATTGAGCCCTTGCCGCCTTAACGCCAAATCTTCCGCCAAGCCACGACCTATATACGTCTTTGCCTCAGGCGTATCGCGCCTTTGTGTAAAAGAGCCCACAACAACAGCACCGGCGGATTCCGCAAGCTCCTGAAGCTCTGCCAGCGGATTTCCGATAACGTACGTGCCGTCAGGCACAACGCCCACAAGAATCGCCCTCTCCACATCGTCTCTATTTTTCTGCGCACTGCTCGAAAATTCGGATGCTTCTCGGTCTTTCTCTGCAATATCAATAAAAAGGCTGTCTAAAAAATGTTTTTTCCAATAAGCATACGGGCCGCAGAATTCAAAATCAACAAACAGCCCCATTTCATTTCTCTTCAAAACAGAAGCCGAAACGCCTGTGGCGATTTCCTTCTCTGTGTTCACGCCGATTACAACCATTGCATCATATCTCATGGATTTCAAAGACTGAATATCCACGTCAGAAGGCCGCACACTCCCATTCGGATGTGTGTGCAGACACCTCACTCCGCACAAGCGCAAATTGCTACGTTTTCCTTCAAGCTCGGGCAACGGAACGCTCCTGTCATCACCTACTGCTACGGCAAGCACCCTGTTTTTTCTATCAAGAAAAACGGCAACCTCCTTTTTGGTATCTATCGTAATTTCTTTCATCATTTCGGAAATCTCTGTTGGCACAAAGCAACCGGGGTCATATATGTTGTCGATATACTCCTTCATACGCTCCAACAATGATGTTTTAATGCCTGCTGTATTACCGTAAATAATTTTATTTTCTGCCATAATTCTCCTGTTTCTTAAAACAATCTTTTTACAGACCTGGAAATATTTATAACGTTATCCTCATTAAAAATATCACCATGCTTTTCAATAAGCTCGTCTGCCACACTTTCTGTAACAGCATGGTAAGCAATCGGAATCCCTTTGAATTTTGCCATTTCTTCCAGAAGTGGCAAGCCGGCCAGTACAGTATCTACAGTTGTCTCATCAAGAAGATTTGTATTTCCGATAATTGCTCCGCATTTAATGCATGAAGCCGCCTCAATTTCGTCAAAAATTTTCGTAGCCGACTCCATATCCTTAGTGAAAGGTCTATTGGGATTCATAACAAAAAACTGCACGTAATCCCTTGACTTAATATCATCGCTGTATCTGCCAACCGCTTTCGCACCCAGGTCGTCGCCTCCAACGTCGAGAATAACGTCCCATTGCGTATCACGAATAAGCGCCGCCATATTTCCCGTAAGTGCCGGAATATCAACGTTTGTATTTGCGAAAAGCGGCACTTCAACACGAATACCTGCATTTTCAAGTAACTCCACCGCGTCTGCGGAACGAAAAAAAGGATTAACTATATCCAAATCAATCAGCGCGACTTTATCACTTTTTTCTTTTAACTTCAAAGCAAAATTAACTGCAGTCTCCGTCTTGCCACTACCGTAATGACCCGTAAAAACATAGACACGTTTACACATTTCAATCACCTTTTAAAAACAAATCTTTTTTGCAAAGTATAGCTCAAGCAGAAAAGCGGTAAATCCACAATAAGCTTACAAATAATCTTCGGCATACCAAGATAGCCGTTTATAAGCTGACCTCCCAACGAGCCAAGCGCCAAAATTAAAGTCCACACGCACAAATACTTCAAAAAGCTCTTGCCTGAAGACTTACCGAATACCACCTTTGCATTAAATGCATAATTAAACAACCCGCTTATTACTCTTGCAAGAGCATACGCCACCGCATATTTCCATCCTAAAACAGTAGAAAATACCACAAAAAGCAAATAATCAAGTACAAACGATAACATAGAAGACAGCGCAAATTTCAATATCTGAGATATAACAAGAAATGAATCCCTGAAAGGATGAAAATGCGAACCTGCATTATTATCATAATAGATAGTTTTTATACCCACTTCTTTATATTGCACTCGCCATGTTTTAATCTGCAAAAGCATATTCATCTCATACTCATACCTGTCGCCTTTAACCTTTAGCATCTCCTCAAACAGTGACTCAGGCACAGCCCTCAAGCCCGTCTGCGTATCATGTATGGACAAACCTGTTGCAATTTTAAACACAAGCCTCGTGAAACCATTTCCAAGTTTTGACTTTAAAGGCACTTTCTCGCCGTCATCACGAAATCTCCCGCCGATTATGAATGCAGGGCCCTTCTCGTCTGACATAGACTCCTCCGCCGCCTCAACAACGGCAGTAATTGCATTAATGTCGTGCTGTCCGTCACAGTCGGCCGTCACTACATAATTATAACCGGCACCCTTTGAATTAAGCCTTATTACCTCCTCAAAGCCTGTCCTCAAAGCTTGTCCCTTACCGCGATTCACCTCGTGATGAACCACAACACAGCCCTTTTCCTCTGCCGCTTCAAAAAACTTGTCGCAAGCCTCTCCGCTGCCATCGTCCACCGCCACTACAGGAATGTTTTTTTCTGTCAGAAGCGACACAAAATTCACGAATTTTTCATCCGGCTTGTATGCCGGTATAACTACTACATATTTTACCTTATTATTCAAAATCCATTACCTCCCCGCAGTCAAAAAATTTATCATTTTTTAGCTTACACTTACCATTTTCGTCATACGAAACGCTTGCTGTTGCCAGAAAAACGCGTTTCGCAGTATACACTCTCAAAACCTCTCCGTCTACAACGTTACCGCCTACTCGGCTTTCTATATCCGCAATTGAAAACTTTACACCGGTACGGTATTTCTGCTCCTCTTTTGCATCCAAAACTATCTTTTTATGCTCTTTCAATATAAAATCTGCCGTGTAATACGGTAAATCTACAGTCGCGAGCGCCCCAATACTGTCCGGTTTTATACCTTTTTCGGCTTTAAGGAATCCGTACTCTGTGCGTTCTAATGCCGACATACAGCCCATCACTCCGAGCGCATCGCCCAAATCCCTGAAAATCGACCGTATATAAGTGCCCCTTGAGCATTTAATATCAATAATTGCCTTCGGATACCGGCACTCATCTTTCACGAAAGACTTAAGCTCAATATCATAAACAGTAACCTTGCGGCTTCTCATTTCAAACTGCTTTCCTTGTCTTGCAAGCTTGTACGCAGGCACACCACCTATTTTTACAGCCGCATAATCAGGCGGTATCTGTTCAATTTCTCCTTTAAAAGATTTCAGTGCTTTTATTACACTTTCCTCATTCAAACTCACAAGACGCTCATCATTAACGTCAAGTGAATCTATCTTTTCTCCCCAAATATCGCACGTATCGCTCTTAAATCCAAACGTTACTTCTCCTACGTAACGCTTCGGCATATTCAAAAACTCATCCACACACTTTGTGCCCTTTCCCACACAAACGGGAAGAACACCGGATGCCTCAGGATCTAACGTTCCTGCGTGTCCTGCTTTTTTTTCACCCAAAGCCCGCCTGACTTTTGACACACACGCGAACGATGTCATGCCTGCCGGCTTGTAAACGTTAATCACACCATCCATTTTTCACTTCACCAATTAATTTTTCCTTAAATTCGTCAAAAGGCATACCACTTTCCGGCAAATAAGTCAATCCGGATGCTCTTATATGCCCTCCGCCGCCAAACGCATTGGCAACGGCGTTAACGTCACAATGTTCATCAGATCTCAGGCTCAATCTCCACTGTCCGCTGAGTTTTCCCGGTTTTACGAGAATTCCGACACTCACGCCTTTTATACTTCTTAAAAACGGTGCAAGCCCGCTCAAAGCATCATCATCGGCTCCCGTTTTTTCCATTTCTTCTCTTGTTATTTGCAAATATGCGATTTTTCCTTCCTCGAAATACTCCACTTTGCCGTACGCCATTGCTTTCAGTGCAATTTCTTCTTTTGTTTGATTCTCATATATTGCTGAATATATCCACGCCATACTGCCGGCGACGCGAATTGTTTCCGCCGCAATAGAGTGCGTGTCGGGCGTTACGTTTGAATATGCAAAGCTTCCCGTGTCAGTGAGAATGCCTGTATATACGCTTTTGGCAATTTCAGTAATATATGGTATTTTTTCCCAGTTTTCGTAATTTTTTACATATTCCCATATTCCCTCTGCCGTTGCTGCCCACTGCGAGTTACACACAGTAACATTTGCAAACGTGTCATTCGAAATATGATGGTCTATTCTTACCGTTACAGGCGCTTTAAAAAACAGCTCCTGTCTTGCGCCCAAGCGTTTTGAATCACTCACGTCCACCGCGATTGCAGCATCGCCGCAAGGAATTTCCGTATCAGCCGCGTTATTTTCATCATATACGTAAAAATTAATATTCTCCGGCAATTCTGCTTCATAAATGTGAGCCAGATTCTCCGGGGGCTTTTCTTCGCATATGATATTTATTTTTTTGCCAAAATTCGACAAAAAATATGCAAGAGCGAAAGCTGAGCCCACACAATCACCGTCAGAATGTATATGTGTAAAAACGTTTATAACACTTGCTCCGGTTATTGCTTCACTTATCTGCTTCCAATCTTGCATATAAATCACCTTTTCTTATTGTTTTTTGTTGAGCTCGTCAATCTTCTTGTTCATGTATGCACCGTATTCAAGCGATTCATCCAAAACAAATGTCAACTCAGGCAATGATCTTATAATCATTTTTTGCCCCAAAGCTCTTCTTATAAAGCCGCTTGAGCCTTTTAATGCCTCAATAGCAGCTTTTTTTTCTTCGTCACCTGCAAAAACACTGATATAAATTTTAGCATATTTTAAATCCTTTGCCAATTTTATATTTGTAATGCTGGTAACTAAGGGAATTCGCGGATCCTTAAGCTCGTTTTGAATAATGTCACTCAAAGCTCTGCGCATTTCCCCTGCTATTCGCTCTGTTCTATCCATTCCTTTTAACCTCTTCCATTATATAACATTCAACGTTATCGCCTTCTTTGATGTCATTGAACTTTTCAAAGGAAAGACCGCACTCAAAGCCTTGCTGTACTTCTTTCACGTCGTCTTTAAACCTCTTCAAAGAAGCAAGTTTTCCTTCAAATACAACGATACCGTCACGTACAATGCGCGCCTCGGAATTTCTCACTATTTTACCGTTTGTTACGTAACATCCTGCGATAGTACCAACACCTGAAACCTTAAATGTTTGACGTACTTCCACATGACCTATAACGCTTTCCTTAAACTCAGGAGCAAGCATACCTATCATAGCGGCCTTAACGTCTTCGATGGCATCATAAATAACTCTGTAAGTTCTTATATCAACGCCCTCGCTCTCTGCGTGTTCTGCAACGTTTGCGCCGGGACGCACGTTAAATCCTATGATAATAGCATTTGAAACTGACGCAAGCTGTACGTCTGATTCTGTTATACCACCAACAGCGCCATGTATGATTTTTACTCTTACTTCGTCTGTGCTGAGTTTAACGAGTGACTGCTTAACGGCCTCAACGCTACCCATAACGTCTGCTTTTACTATGATATTAAGGTCTTGAACGTTACCTTCCTGTATCTGTGCGAACAAATCATCAAGTGATACCTTACTGTGTGACTGCATTGTCTTTTCACGCAATTCGCTGCGGCGAGTGTCCACAAGGTGCTTTGCAACTTTTTCGTCCTTAACCGCATAGAAAAGCTCGCCTGCCTCAGGAACTTCTGGAAGACCCGTAATCTCGATAGGTGTAGAAGGCGTTGCCTTTTTAATAGTATTGCCTCTGTCGTCTGTCATCGTACGGATTCTGCCAAACGTTGTACCTGATACGATAGCATCGCCTGCTTTAAGCGTACCTCTTTGTACGAGAAGCGTTGCAACAGGACCTTTATTTTTGTCAAGCTTTGCTTCAATAATCGTACCTTTTGCGAGACGCTCGGGGCTTGCCTTAAGCTGCAAAATGTCTGCTGAGAGCAATACCGTTTCAAGCAAAAGCTCAATATTCTCGCCTGTTTTTGCCGATACGGGCACGAAAGGAACATCTCCGCCCCATGCCTCTGTTACAATATCGTGTTCGGCAAGCTCTTGCATTACTCTGTCGATATTTGTGCCCGGCTTATCTATTTTGTTCACTGCAACTACAATTGATACGTTAGCTGCTTTTGCGTGATTTATAGCTTCTACAGTCTGGGGCATTACACCGTCGTCTGCTGCTACAACGATAATGGCAACGTCTGTAACCTGTGCACCTCTTGCTCTCATTGCAGTAAACGCCTCGTGTCCGGGTGTGTCCAGGAAAGTGATTTTACGGTCGTTTATTCTTACCATGTAAGCACCGATGTGCTGCGTAATACCGCCGGCCTCTCCCGATGTAACGCTTGTTTTTCTGATAGCATCGAGAAGTGATGTTTTACCGTGGTCAACGTGACCCATTACAACAACTACAGGAGGACGATCTACGGCAGTTTCGTCATTTTCAACGTCAATCTGGTCATCCTCAAAGAGAATATCCTCGTCCGTTATAACAACTTCCTGCTCTGCTGTAATATTGAATTCACTTGCAATCAACGCCGCAGTATCAAAGTCAATAACCTGATTCTGATTTGCCATAACGCCCATAAGCATAAGCTTCTTTATAACGTCTGCGGAAGTTTTCTTTATCTTCTCTGCAAATTCCTTTACTGTCATTGATTCAGGCAACGTAACGTTCGTAAGCACAGCAATTACAGGCTGATTTTTCTGATTCTGCGCCACAAATTCCTTTGCTTTCTTCATCATGTCCTTCTTGCCCTTTGAAGCTTTCTTGGACATATTGTGGTCCATATCGTATCCAACGCTGTAATCGTCCGAATAAATCTCCGATACGCCCATTTTCTCGCCTACAAACTTCCTTGCCGACTTATATTTGTCTTTCTGGTTGTTTTGTGAGTTTTTGCCGGAATCTTTTCTGCCGCCGCTGTCTTTCTTAGCGTACTTATCAGTTTCTCTTTCCTGCTGTTTGCCTGCCATTTTACCTGCATAATCTCTTTTTACTTCCTGTACTGCAAGCACGGGATCAAGCGCAGGTATTGACATCTGACCTCTGTGAGCATCCCTGTTGTCGCGTCTGTCACGGTTATCACGGTTGTCACGGTTATCTCTACCCTCGCGGCCGTCCTTCTTAAAAGGCTCCCTTTGCTCTTTTGCAGGCTGTTTTTGCGGGCGTTGCTCATTTTTTTGCGGCGCTGCAGTAAATATTTCTATCTCCTCAACGGGCTCTGTATTCTTAAGTTCAATCGTAATAACCTCAGAATACTCATACTGCTTAAACACAAACCTACCTGTCTGCTCTTTGCTTTCTGCAGGCTTTTCCTCAACAACCTCAACGGTTGGTTTAACTTCCTCAGCAATTTTTTCTTCGTGTACTTCGGGAGCAGCCGGCTCAGTAGCCACTGCCTCAGGTGCGAGCTTTTGCGGCTCAGCTTCTTTAGGCTCAATGTCCTCTTTTTTTACTCTCTTGACACGTCTTACTGTCGGCTCTGTTTTTGCAGGCTGTGCAGACGGAACGCTTGCTTTCTCCGAAGCTTCCTTGCTTTCTTTTTTATCAGCCGCATAAAAGTCGTCATTGGACTCTGTTCTCACTGTATATCCCGAACGAAGACCCGAACCTGCTTCTCTGCTCTGTTTTTGTGGTTTCTTTCCACCATTGTTGTTTGAATCATAATCAGAATCATTACTACTGTTATCGACAATAATTCTTCTGACAATTACTCCCGATGATTTTCCCTGTGTCTGCTGTTCCTTTTGTGCTGCAATTTTCTTTGCTGCACTGTCATCTGCCGAACTCTCTGCTTTCTTAGAAGAATTTGCTCCCATGTGCTCATAGAATTTATGCACTTCTTCTTCGGATAAAACGCTCATATAACTTTTATCCTTTATCCCCATTTCATTCAGCATTTCCAATACTCTTTTATTAGTAGAATTAAGCTGTTTTGCAAGCTCATGTACTCTGATTTTATTTTCCAACAGCGCCACCTCCTGATTTGCTGCTATCAGCCTCTCCGCAACTGCCGCAATTCTCAGCAAACTGCTTTTTTAGGCTGTCATACGTCTCTTTTAATACTTCGATTTCAAACTCTTTGCTCAGTTTGTTTCCCTTTACTATTTTATCCAAGCACTCCGGATTGTTACACACGTATGCACCTCTGCCATTCTGTTTTCCGGTAAAATCCAGAACAATACCGCCGTCGGTTTTTTTGACTATGCGTAAAAGTTCCTTCTTCGGCTTAGATTCATAGCACCCGATACACCTTCGCATTGGTACTTTCTTTTGTTTCAAAGTGCTTCACTCCTTTATACAGCTTAAAGAAGATTAGGGTCAAACTCACCGTTCTCGTCGTACGGATTAATTGCTTTCTCAGCATCTTCCGCTGTGCTTGCTTCTGCATCATCGCTGAAAAGTTCCTCTTCAACGCTTGCACGAATCTGAGCCTCACTCTTAATGTCGATTTTCCAGCTTGTAAGCTTTGCAGCAAGACGAACATTCTGTCCTTCTCTGCCTATTGCCAACGAAAGCTGACTATCAGGCACAATAGCTGTTGCCGACTTATCTTCCTCATTTATGAATACTCTCAATGCCTTTGCAGGGCTCAAGCTGCTTGCAATCAAATCATCAGCATACGGGCTCCACTTAATAATGTCAATTCTCTCTCCTCTGAGCTCATCAACGATTACTTGCACTCTCATACCCTTCTGACCTACGCAAGCACCTACCGGCTCAACGTTCTCATCTTTGGAGTATACGGAAATTTTCGTTCTCGAGCCGGGCTCTCTTGCAATATTCATTATCTCAACAGTACCGTCGTGAATTTCGGGAACCTCAAGCTCAAAGAGTCTCTTAACGAGATTAGGATGGCTTCTTGAAATCATAACGCACGGTTCTTTACTCTTGAAACCTTTATCTTTTACTTCGAGTACGTAAGCTTTAATCCTGTCATATACTCTGTACTGCTCGGTTTCAACTTGCTCTGCCGGCAAAAGAATACCTTCAATCTGTCCCAGGTCAACGTGAATAATACGCTCTTTCTTACCTTCCTTTGTATCGCGTATTTCAATTCTCTGTATTGTTCCCGTAACAACGTCTTTTTCTTTTGCACGGAATTGATCATATACTCTCGTTCTTTCTTCTTCTCTGAGTTTTTGTATAATAATCTGCGTTGCTTTTTGTGCTGCAAGACGACCGAAATTCTTAGGTGTGATTTCAAACTCTGCGAGGTCGCCTATTTCAAACTCGGGGTCAATTTCCCTTGCTTCTTCCAAAGAAAGCTCTGCTGTGTCATTTTCTACAACTTCAACTACTTCTTTTTGTGCGTATACTTTAATCTCGCCTGTCTCGCGGTTAAACTCTACTCTTGTATTTGTCTCCGTCTCAGATTTACCGTAAGAAGCATTAAGAGCCGCTTCTATTGCTGAAATAATGACTTCTTTATCTATTCCTTTTTCCTTTTCAAGCTCTTCAAGAGCCAACAAAACTTCTGCACTCATTTTTTGTAATTACCTCCATTTTAATTCCAAATAATCGTTCTTTTTACCAACGATACTTCCTTAACTCCGAAACGGCGCTCCGTAGTTTTTCCTTTGCCTGCGTCCTCAGTAATAATAATCTCTGAGTTTTCTCTGCCCACAAGCTTTCCAATAAAAATCTTACTGTTTTCAACGGGCACATAAAGATGAACCTCTACGTCTTCTCCTTTGTATCGTTGAAAATCCCTGTCTGTTTTAAGCGGTCTGTCTATTCCCGGAGATGAAACCTCGAAAATATACTTGCTTTTTATAATATCTTTCTCATCCAAAATATCGTTAAGCGCTTCACTTACAAGCTGGCAGTCATCAAGAGAAACGCCTCCTTGCTTATCAATATAAAGTCTGAGATACCAGTCAGAGCCTTCCTTAATGTATTCAACTTCAATAAGTTCAATACCTGCATTAAGTCCCTCTATGATAGGTTCTGCGATTTCTTTTACAGCTTCTGCAATTTTCACAATTTACACCTCCTGAAATCACCGTTTATGATGTTTTTACTAAAGCAAAAGAGCGGGATAACCCGCTCTTTGCGTAAAATAACATCAAATTGCTTTATAATTATAAGAGACTTACACTATGATGTCAAGAAGTTTTTCTTCCACTACATATTCTCACAATTTTACCTGCAACATGTTGTAGAAAGTCCAATGTGACTGTCTGTTTGTTCCTACCTGTGAACCCACATCCGTGAGAAGCGAAGCATAAATTGCATCTGCCGTGTAATTTCCGGCGCTCTTTGTAAGTACTCTTGAAAGCTCTGAGGAACTTCCCAAATACCTTATATTTACACAAAGTGCAAGTGCTTTTACTTCTTTAACTCCGAGGTTATATGCTTCAGCCACGTATTGCGCTATCGTCTGCTTAAGCGCCGCTTCACCAATGCTGTTGCAACTTGTGTTGGTAGCGCAAAGGCTTTCGTAGATTGCCTTAATCTGTGCATCCGACAAAACGCTGCCGGTAGCCACGGCGGGCACCTCATATTCCGCAGCACCTTTATTCGCAATATTAAATAAATATGCGTCAGACGTAACGTCGAATGTGCCAAGCTGAATGTTTGTGCCGGATGTTCCTGCAACCAAATCTTCCGCACCTGCTGCTCTTAAAATATATTTGCCTTCTTTACAATGTATAAACCATTTCTGAGAAGTATATTGTTCTGCAAACACTGCCACATCCTCGCCGATTGCAACATTACCTGTAATGCCGAGACAATATCTGTTTTTCAAATTTGTTATTTTATAGCTGCCGTCTTCTTGCAAAATGAAGTAGAAGAGTTGCTTCTTTGAATTAGCGTCGGCGTTTTCTGTTACTGCATCAATACCGTTAAACGAAACGCCCTTATTGCCGCTGCTTGTCGTTATGTGTCCTATAAAATCAGTACCGATATTTTCTGCTTTTGAAAGGTTGAGATATTCGCCTTTATAAATCGAAAATCTCTGCGCCGTTGTGTCATTCTTTGTATAAATTCCTATGTTCGTACCGTTTGCCGTCAATGCTCCGTTAACGTCCATCGCACAACCCCTTGCGCACGCCGGGCGAAGCTCATAATAGCCATCGCTTTCGTACAAGAACCACAATTGTCCGGTTGAGCCATCTGCGGCAGCAAGGCCGATGTTTGTACCTGATGCATTTAAGCTGCCTTCTACTGTAAGAAGATAACCGTTACTCTGATTTTTGATTTTATAGCTGCCGTCTGACTGTTTTTCAAAGTACCATACTTGAGATGATATGTTGTTTATGTCATTAAGTACGATATTTGTTCCGGAAACAGAAGCGCCTTTTGATGTATTAAGCTTTGAAAGAATCTGCGCATAGAAGCCTGTACCAATGTCAGAGGGTGGTGTATTGTCAACTACCTCAGTAATTTCAAACTTAAATATCTGTGTTTCTGAATGTGTGCAAATGTTATTCTGTATAGCTGTGCTTGCCGTAGGCGACGAGCTTGCTACAGTAAGTACACAAGCAGGTGTAGCGGCAGAGCGCAATATATATCCCTTAACTGCACCGGAATAATCAATTTTCTCGTAAATATTCCAACGCTGTTTTAAACTGTTATCGTCTGTAGCAGAAATTTGCACTGATGCACCTGAAGTTTTCGTGCCATTTGCTACTTCGAGAACATAATTATTCTTTGTATTTATTATCTTATAGCTACCGTCAGACTGCTTTTGGAAATGCCATACCTGAGCTGCCGCTGTACTTGGTGTATACGCTATTACCGACGTACCCGTAAGTGAAAAATTCAGCGATGCATTTGTAAGCTGTATACGCGCATAAAATTCATCATGAAGTCCCGTTGCCGTAGAGTCCGACGTAAGTCTTAAAGACTCATCTTTGAATGCTCCGAAGGAAGCAAAATGATTCATTGCATCCAAACGTTTTGAGTGCTTTGTTTCATCTGATGCATTACTGTCAAAGCCGAATGCTGCTTTTAAATCTCCATTAAAATTAATATATTCATCAATCGAAAACAAATTGCTGGCCTGTCTGCCTTCTTTTATACCAAACTCTATAAAATGCTTAAGAAGTGCTTCAGGATCCTTGCCTTTTGCTGATTGGAGATCCTTATTATGGTAATAGTAATACTCTGCATCAAAAGCAGTTCCTTTTATTGAAGAAGGAAGTGTAGAGTTTCCTACGTCATAAACTATGGCGCATGAGTTCCAAGTGGACCTGATAGTTCCATCAGAATAGCATGCTCTTTCAATATACTGACCATCTTCAAGTGTAACCATGGTGGTAGAACCGCCACCGTCAAGGAGAAGACATGTGTTATATCCGACTGCACTACAGAAATTGGCAATCTGTGTTCTGAAATTAAGTCCCACGTAATTACCGTTTGTATCTGAAGTAACCATGGTCATCATTATAGTGCCGTCTGACTTGTAACCAAGAATATTTGTAGGATACTGACCTGTTGATGAGCCTGACAAAGTGTTATTAATAGAGCCGTTCTTCATAACAAGGCACTGGCCGCCTATCGCTTCTTCGCACTTGTCCCATTTTGTATTATTACCCATAGAGTCATAAATAGAAGTGCTAATCGAGACTGTATTACCCACACTGAATCTACCGCTTAAAGTAGATACTTTATTTCCTCTTGCAGTAATAATAATTGTGTTATCGTCCATTGATGCACGGCTTGATGTTCCGCTCGGATAAATGCCCACAACAGTTCCCGTAATGCTACCCTCTACAGGAAAACGCGTAGAAGAAGCTTGAATTGCTATTTCATATGAATCCTTATTAGCAAAGTTACTTGTTGACAACCTGTTATTAAAAACAACAATCGTATTTGAAACCGGGGCTCTGTTTATTCCCGTTGCAGAAAAAGATGATCCTGTAGATACATTTTTTACTGTTGTAGTAATCGTAGGCTTACCCATTACAACTTCTCTGTCTGTAGTTACACCGAAAGTATAAAAATCGGCGTCTTGTTCTGCCGAAGTCATTTGGCTGCAAAGTATCTCACCATCTGTAATTAAAGAACTGAAGGATACTCTGTAATTCTTCGAAACGCTGGCGCCAATGTCATTTGCCCACGTCATCCAGTCTCCGTTTACGGCAGCAAGTATTTCTTTACCGTCTTCATCATACCCTGCTACCACTTGTGGAAGAGGTGCTGAGCTGTTCAAATACGGACCATTGTTTATTGTTTCAAATCCTATTGCATTGTTTGCAGCAAGATTTGCCTCTACAATATTAATTTTCCTGTTAGCACCCCATCCGGCTGAACCGCCGCTTCCCAAGTGAACGTACGTATAGTCAACGCCCGTATCAACACCGTTGTACATAATGTCAGTCGTTGTATTCACGTCTTGTCCCGTAAATGAGTATGCATCTGCTTCCATAACGCCTTTGTAAGATATTCCCACTGTCAGCATTAATACCGCAACAAAAACGATAATTCCTTTAGAAACAATCTTTTTCATATGCCAAAATCATCTCCTATTAAGTCTCTTTTTAGATTTCTTTTCTAACAAAAATATAATGTGTTTAGATTAAACTATTTAGCATCAAAAGTCAATAAAGCAATCGTATTTTTTACTGTTGAAACAAAACAAATTACATTATATAATGATTGACAATATTGGTCGCAAGCCAAAATCACACAACTTTACAGGAGCGTTATTTATATGAGTAATTATACCAATATTTCTTTTGACAAAGTAAAATTCACAGGCGGATACTGGAAAAAGCGATATGAATTAAATCGTGATATCAGTGTTAAAAGCGTGCGAAACAGATTTGAAGAAACAGGTCGCTTTGAGGCACTTCGATATACGTACAGTGAAGGAAAGCTTCGACCGCATGTATATTTCGATTCTGATGTAGCCAAATGGATTGAAGCTGTTGCATATCTTATTAAATCAGGTAATAAATGTGAAGAAGAAAAAAAGCTTTGCGAGGAGCTTATTGCTTCAATGGAAAAGCACCAAAGGGATGACGGATATCTCAATTCATATTTTCAGCAAATCGATCCCGAGAACATATTCACACGACGCGGAGATCACGAATTATACTGTGCCGGCCATCTTTTGGAAGCAGCAATCGCGTATGACGATGCCACAAATGATCCGAGATTCTTAAACGTCATGAAGCGCTATATGGACTGCATCGAGAAAGCCTTTATTATTGATAAAACGGCAAAGTTTTCTACTCCGGGACATGAGGAAATTGAGCTTGCCCTTTTAAAAATGTATGAATATACTCAAGATAAAAAATATCTTGATATGGCTATGTTCTTTATTGATTCAAGAGGCACCACAGACGAGCCGATTCTTAAAATTTTAGATAAAGCATACGACCAAAACGATACTCCTTTAAGAGAAGTAACAGAAGCTGTAGGTCACGCCGTAAGAGCCGGTTACATTTACACTGCAATGGCAGAAGCAGGCAGATTGGCTGATGACAAAGAGCTTGCTGATGCAGCTAAAAGAATTTATGACAACATCATAACGAGCAGAATGTATATAACAGGCGGTATCGGTGCTTCACCCAAAGGCGAGGCATTTACAGTAAGATACGATTTGCCAAATCTTGAAGCTTATTCAGAAAGCTGCGCCGCGATTTCAATGTTATTTTACTCTTTGGGTATGCAAAAATATGGTCTTGATGCAAAATATCCTGCTATCATTGAAAGATTACTCTATAACGGGCTTCCCGTTTCAACAGCATTGGACGGCAAATCCTTCTTCTATCAAAATCCTTTGGAGATTCACATGGCTTCCGTTGATAAAGATGTAGCAATGGCACCTTCAAACAAGACACATTTACCGCCGCGCCACAGAGCGGAAGTTTTCGAATGCTCATGCTGCCCTCCCAACATCAACAGAACTTACGCACGCATCGGCGACTTCTTCTTGGCAGAGTACGAAAATACGCTCGTTATCAATCAGTATGCCGCTATGACTGCAGTTACAGACAAAGCCAATATTACTGTTGACACTGTATATCCGGTAGACGGCAAAGTAAATATTAGAATCAGCAACAATCAATACGACTCAATTTATTTGAGAAAACCCGAATGGTGCGATTCCTACACAATCAGTATTGATGCAACCGAAAAAGACGGCTATATTATTATTAAAGGAGCCTCCGAGTTAGAATTTTCAATTGATTTCAATATGGAAATATACTTTGTCGAATCTCATCCTTCTATAAGAGGAAACAACGGTCTCGTTGCTTTGTGTTATGGTCCTACCGTTTACTGTCTTGAAAGACTTGATAACGATTTTGATTTAGGTGCTGCAAGCCTTGATGTCAAAGAAGCATTAATCGCAGCCAAAAAGATTCCAACAGCAGAGTATGCACTCCCCGATATAGAAACGGACGGTTTCGTTGATGAGTATTTTAACGAGCTTTACAGAAAGGTTCGTCAGCTCAAAGCAGATAAAACAAAATTAAGATTCAGACCTTATTGGACTTTCGCAAACCGCGAAGAATGCGACATGAGAGTTTGGATAAGAAGAAAGTAATTAAAACCACAAATTTTAAAGCCGGCGCTCAAATGCTCCGGCTTTTTTCTTTAGCAATATTATTTGCCATAATGTTCCACAATCGTATCCCAAATAACTTTTGCCGCAAACTCCGCACCAATAAGCGAAGCATGTCCCCTGTCGGGGCTGTACATTTCAACGTCGGGATGCTCATCCTGGTATTTCCACCAAAGTTCACCTATAGGAGCTACAAGACAGCCTGATATACGCGCCGCTTCATAGCAAGCCTCCGTCATTTCGGGTTGTTTGAACCTTTCGTGTTTCTGCGCCCACGGTACGAAAATAATAGGCATTGCCCCGCCGATACGCGCCCATTCCGTCAAAAGAGGAACCGCCTCCATCATTTTGCCGTCATAATCAAAAGGATGCGCGTGTTCTTGTAAAACAACGTAGTCATATCCGCCGTACTTTATATTAAACGGCACGTCAGGCTCTCTCGTGTGTTGCGAAAGCGTCCACCCTCCGTGTGCGTTCATAGTGGCAGAGCAATCAACGCCTGCGTCTTTTGCAATCTTCATTACAAGCCCGGGGACTTCATAATTAAAAGTATGGCTGTTACCTACAAATAAAATCTTCATAAAATCACTCTTTCTTTAAATATATTTTGGCAAGTAGTCTCCGTGCGCCTCAATCAGTTCATCAACCATCTTCTTGATTGTATCTATGTCGAGTTCGCTTCCCGTGTGGGGGTCGAGCATTGCCGCCTGGTAAATGTGTTCTTTCTTTTGTGTCTTGACTGCCTCTATTGTAAGCAGTTGCACGTTTATGTTGGTCATATTCATTGCCGCGCACTGTACAGGCAAGCTTCCTACACTGCACGGGTGAACTCCGGAGCCGTTTACAAGGCACGGAACTTCCACGCACGCCTCTTCGGGCAGATTTGAAATCAATCCGCCTTTATTGAGTACGTTGCCGCCTATCTGATACGGATTATTCGTCACTACTGCTTCCATAATTCTTGATGCGTATTCATGTGAACGGTTATGCTCTTTAACACCCGACTCAAGCATCTCCTGATATTCTTTTTTCCACGCTTCAATCTGTGCTATGCATCGCCTCGGATACTCATCTAACGGGATATTATACTTACTTATCATTTCAGGGTACTTTTCCTTAATATAGAACATATTGTATTCTGCGTTATGTTCACTTGATTCTGTACAATAATAGCCGAAATTACGTATGTAATCAAAACGTACCTTATCACAAAAATCCGGCGAGTCAATTTTACTTTGAACTCTTTTTTTGATTTCAGGATAAAGGTCATTGCCGTCTTTATCTTTAATTTCCAGCAGCCATGCCATATGATTTATTCCGGCAATAAGCTCTTTGCGGCCTTCAAGCTTGTCTTCCAAGCCCACCATTCTCAAAAGATGCTCGCTGCACACCTGCACACTGTGACAAAGACCAACAGTTTTAATGCTTGAATATCTTAATATGTAACCGGTTAGCATCGCCATAGGATTAACATAGTTTAAGAATAGTGCGTCGGGACAAACTTCCTGCATATCTCTTGCAAAATCCATCATTACAGGTGCCGTACGAAGCGTTCTCATAATGCCGCCTATACCGAGTGTGTCGCCTATCGTCTGTCTGAGGCCGTATTTTTTGGGCACTTCAAAATCAATAACAGTGCACGGCTCATAGCCTCCCACTTGTATTGCATTTACTACGAATTTCGCTCCTTTTAGCGCTTCTTTTCTATTTTCAACTCCGCAGTAGCATTCTATTTTGCCATATCCGCCCTTTGCTTTTCTCATTGCTTCAAGTATAACGCGGCTTTCTTCAAGTCTGCCTGCATCAATATCATACAACGCGAAAACGCTGTCTCTTAGCGACTCCGTACACATGCAGTCGCCAATAACGTTTCGTGCAAAAACCGTACTTCCTGCTCCCATAAACGTAATTTTCATTAAATTACCTCCTGTTTTCTCTTTGATAATCCTAAATTATCACTTCGTGGCCTGTTTCTGCCGATTCATAAATCGCATCAAGTATCTTCATAAGTATCACGCCGTCCTCTGCCGGTGCTTTACACTCTCCGCCACTTATTACACAGTCTACGAAATGGTTAATTTCGCTTTCAAACAACCCGTCGAATGACAATGCTGTTGACTGATTAAACGAAACATTTGTCAGGTAGCCGTTACGATCGTTGAAAATTTCCAATTCAGGTGATAAATTAGCGCCTGCTTTCGTGCCGAAAATTTCAATCGTTCCCACGTCTTTTTTTATATTTAAGCTAAAACTTGCTTCAACCGACAATACTATTCCGTTGTCAAATCTAACGAGCGCCGTGGCCATATCTTCAACATCAAATATTTCTGCCCCACCGGTAGACGAAGCAACATAGCCTTTTTCTTTTTTAATGTCCTTGCGATCTCCTAATTTCTTGAAGGTGGCACCAAATGCCGAAACGGGCATCGGTCTTCCTGCAATATATCGTGCCAAATCTATAACGTGAACACCTAAATCTATAAGCGGTCCGCCTCCAGAGAGCGATTTGTTGCCAAACCAGCCGCCCGGTGAGCCTGCTCTGCGCAGATAAGTTGTTTTTGCATAATATATATCCCCGAAGTCGCCTGCATCAACAAAGTCTTTAAGAACTGTACAGTCTTTACCGAACCTGCGCACAAAGCCTATCATAAGGAGTTTGTTATTCTTTTCTGCTGCTTTTTGCATTTCTATGGCTTGTTTTGCATTCATTGCCATAGGTTTCTCGCAAATAACGTGTTTACCCGCATTAAGTGCTGCTATGGAGCATTCTGCGTGTGCGCAGTTCCACGTGCAAACGCTTACTGCATCAAGCTCCGGGCATTCTGCAAACATTTCTTCTTTGCTCGTATACAGCCTTGTTACGCCGTATTTTTCTCCCATTTCGCGCAATCTTTGCTCATTTATGTCGCAAAAAGCATATATTTCACAATTTGGGTTCTTTTTATATGATGCCAGATGGTGTTGGGCTATATTTCCCACTCCTATAATTCCTATTTTTAGCATTTTGATTTCCTCCTGTTTTTTATTTCATTTTTTCTTTAAGAAAGGTCACTGCTCTCGATATATCTTTTGCAGGATCTTCGCCAACTTCCCTTTCTATCGTCAGGAAGCCTTTATATCCTATTTCATCAAGTGCTTTCAAGTAATTGCCAAAATCCACGTTTCCTTCTCCCAGCGGCATTTCACGGAACGCCACCCCCCACGCTGCTGTCTCGTCTTCTTTACGTATACCGTAAATAACTTCCGGATCTTTATCAAGTAGCTTTACGCCATCCTTGGCATGTGTGTGCACTATGTAATCCTTTAGCGTGTAGACTGCTTTTACAGGGTCGTCTCCTGTTACCATTACGAGATTTGCAGGGTCAAGATTTACTGCCACACCGTCGGAGCCAAGGCTATCTAAGAATTCTTTTAATACCGCGGCCGTCTCCGGTCCCGTCTCTACTGCGAAATGGCCGCCTATTGCTTTTGCATAATCGGCTAATTCTTTGCACGCTTTTTGCATTATCGCATACCTCGGATGTTTCTTGTCTGTTGGTACAACGCCTATATGTGTCGTTACTATATTTGTTTCAAAAAGCATCGTCAGCTCCATTACTCGTTTTGAGCGTTCTATAATTTCACGGTTTGTTTCCTCGCATCCAAATCCGTGTCCGAAATCTCCGCAAATTGCTGACACGCTTAGTCCGTATGACTTTATAACTTTGAGCATTTCTTTAATTTTAGCTTCTGTTAATGACTCCGGTAGCATATCACCTCCGGTCATATACATTTGAAGTCCGTTAATACCTAATGAAGCTGCTTTTTCTACAGCTTCTGCAAAAGGCAGTCTGAATGATTCAAGCATTGCTCCTATTGGAAATTCATACATATTTTCACCTCAGATTTTTTATTTCAATATAAGTTGTATTTTAATATAAATATTGTTTTTTGTGAATATGTTATTTACAAAAAGTAAAAAAACAGGACCTGCTTTTTTGCAAGTCCTGTCTTTTTTAACTAATCACTTTTTAACGAATGTTTTCTTTTACAATTATACCTTATTAATCGAGAACATCTGTGCGTTTGAATAGTTTCTTGTGTAAATTGAAATGTTTGATCCTGTTGCAATATTGCCTGCATAAACATCAAGAACTCTTGTTTTTGATACTGCAGAGCGAATAATGAACTTTCCTTCTTTCTGGTATACGTACCAACGCTGGGCTCTTGTATTATTGCTGTCATAAATCTGTACGTTTGCAAAGTCTGCATCACTTGCGCCTGATACGTCAAGAACTTTACCTGTCGCTTTGTGTGTAATCTTATATGTACCATCTGACTGCAAATCAAACTTCCATGTCTGACTTGAGGATGACGTTGATGTCTTTACAAGCTGTACATTTGTGCCTGACACACCAAGACTCTGTGAACCTATTGCTATGTTTGCATAGAAGCCTGTTCCGATTGTTGTGCTTCCAACGATATCCATATAATCTCCGCTTACCTTCGTTACCTTAAACTTCTGAGCTGCACTCTCATTGTATGTGTAAATCTGCAATTTTGTACCGGCTGTTGTACCAGCTCCCACAACATCAAGAACGCATGATGTTGAGTTCTTAGGAAGGAATACATAACCATTTGATGTGTTGTAAATTAACCATCTCTGTGCATTGCTGTCATTTGATGCATACGTTTGAACTTTCGTACCCGAAGCATCATAACCGCCGTACACGTCAAGAACCTTACCTGAAGCCTGGTTAACTATCTTGTAGCTGCCGTCTGAGTGACGTACGAACTTCCACAACTGATTTGCTACTACTGCATTATTTGCAAGTGCAACGGTTGATGAAGAATCTGCCAGGTTCTTTCCTGAACCCACACCTGAAATTTGAGCATAGAACTCTGTACCGAGATTTACGCATGTGTTTGACGCCGCAAAGTTCTCTATTTTAGAAATTGATGCAAATGAATACTTCTGCGCCGCTGTACCATTACTGGTGTATATCTGAATGTTTGCACCTGCACTTGTACTGCCGTTTGATACGTCAAGAACGCAAGTTGTGCTGCATTTTGGCTGAATAACGTATACACCGGTCTCACGCTCATACAAATACCATCTCTGTGCGTTTGAACCGTTTCCTGCATATGTTTGAACGTTTGTTCCTGCTTTGTTTGCAGCGCCCGCAACGTCAAGTACGTTTCCTGTCTTCTTATTTTTTATTGTATACGTGCCGTCATCCGCATTCTTTATGAATGTCCAAGCCTGTGTTGCATCAACTGCTTTTGATGCCGTTACAACATTTGATCCGGACAAGCCCAAAGAAAGTCCGTTAACGTTTATTCTAAGGTCAATGTTATTGCCGATATCAGTAGGTGCAGCGGTCTTACGTATTTCTTTTGAGCCATATTTTACGAAATGCTCCATCGCCTTCAGGTAATTTGTGCCAAATGCTGCTTTAAGGTCTGAATTCGACTCTGTATAATACTTGATACTAAAATTCGGACTAGCTTGTCTACCTTCTTTTATACCGAAGTCTAAGAAGTGGTTATAAAGCTTTTGGGCATCAGTACCGAATGCTGCTTTAAGATCTGCATTTTTGCTTGCATAATAATTGGCATCAAATACTACGGACTTAAGACTTGAAGGAATTAATCCACTCTCTTCCAATGAATCACCTGTTGTATAGTTAGGTCTGCATATATATCTAACGTATGTACTTGATGAAGGATATGATTTATCTGAGCAGCATCCTCCGTCTGTTGAAAAGTATGCTGAGCTTGTGTTACCTTCTATTGTGTAAAGTGTGCCGTTAGAATATCCTGTAACGAGACCTACGTGGTTAACTGTTCTTCCGCTTGCAGCACCTGATGAAGAAAGGAAGTAAACAACGTCTCCCGGAAGAGGTGTGTATCCTCCTGCCTTTACTGTTGCCCATGAGTATGCTCTGCCTTGGTTTTTGAAGAGTTTTACCTGTGACTCTGTGTATTGATGATAGTCGATAATGCTCTCACTTACACCTGCATTGTATGCACACCAAGATACAAACATTGCGCACCATTGTGCTCCACTGTACCAAGATTCTCCTATGTATGAACCATACCATCTGCCATACTCAGTATAGTTGTTACTACCGGGCACTTCGCCTGAATAGCGTCCTGACGAGCCACCTTCCTGATAACCTATCTGAGATTTTGCAATATTTACAATATCTGTTCTCTGATTTCCTGTGAGCTGAACATTTGTCAATGCCCTATAATACTTACCGGATGCATATGACGATGAACCGCTGTAAGAAAGTGCCTCTGACTTAATCGGCAACAATGCAGAGAACATTGCTACAACCAAAAGCACTGCAACGATTAAATTGAATTTCCTTTTCATATCGGAAAAACCTCCTTAATTTTTTTAAATTTTTACTACGCATACGATTTCCAAACATCAAAAACCGCACTATCAAAACTATCAAGAATTGTACATCTTTAATTCATCAGTGTCAATAAAAATTAATGAACTATACATATTTTTTTCAAAAAAACAGGACTTGCTTTTATCCTTGCAAGTCCTGCCTTGTTTAACTAATTATTTTTTACGAACGTGTTCTTCTACAATTATACTTTATTAATCGAGAACATCTGTGCGTTTGAATAGTTTCTTGTGTAAATCGAAATGTTTGATCCTGTTGCAATATTGCCTGAGAAAACATCAAGAACTCTTGTTTTTGATACTGCAGAGCGAATAATGAACTTTCCTTCTTTCTGGTATACGTACCAACGCTGTGCTCTTGTATTATTGCTGTCATAAATCTGTACGTTTGCAAAGTCTGCATCATTGGCATTAGATACATCAAGAACTTTACCTGTAGCCTTGTGTGTAATCTTGTATGTGCCATCCGACTGCAAGTCAAACTTCCATGTCTGGCTTGAAGAGGATTTTGATGTATTTACAAGCTGTACGTTCGTACCGGACACGCCAAGGCTCTGTGAGCCAACTGCTATATTTGCATAGAAGCCTGTTCCGATAGTTGTGCTTCCAATCGTATCCATATAATCTCCGCTTACTTTCGTCACGTTAAACTTCTGTGCTGTAGTCTCATTGAATGTGTAAATCTGCAAGTTTGTTCCCGCAACGTTTGCTCCCATAACAACATCAAGTACATTTGATGTTGAATTCTTAGGAAGGAATATATAGCCGTTCTCTGTACTGTAGAGATACCATCTCTGCGCGTTACTGTCATTTGATACATACGTCTGAACTTTTGTTCCCGAAGCATCATATCCGCCATATACGTCGATAACTTTGCCGGAAGCTTGGTTTACAATCTTGTAACTACCGTCCGAATAACGTACGAACTTCCACAATTGAGCCGGTACCATTGCGTTATCTGCAAGTACTAAGCTGGAAGAAACATCAGCAAGATTCTTTCCTGAACCTACACCTGTAATCTGTGCATAAAACTCATTACCGAGGTTAACGTAAGAACTTGATGAAACAAAATTTTCAACTTTCGAAATTGATGAAAGTGAATATTTCTGTGCCGCAGAGCCGTTATTTGTATATATCTGAATATTTGCGCCTGCTTTTGTGCTACCGCCCGATACGTCAAGAACGCACGTAGTGCTGCACTTAGGTTGTATCACGAATGATCCGTCTTTGCGGTCATACAAATACCATCTCTGTGCATTTGTACCATTGCCGTCATAAGTCTGAACGTTTGTTCCCGCTGTTTTTCCTGCTCCGTGTACGTCAAGTACTTTTCCTGTTGTCTTATTCTTGATTGTATACGTACCATCATCTGCATTCTTTATAAATGTCCAGATTTCTGATGCGTTAATTGCTTTTGTTGCTGTAACTACATTCGTTCCCGACAGTCCCACAGCAAGACCGTTAACGTTAATTCTGAAATCTACGTTATTGCCGATATCAGCGGGAGGAGCAGTTTTACGTACTTCATTTTTACCAAACTCAACAAAGTGTTTCATTGCCTTTACGTAATCTGTGCCGAATGCTGCTTTGAGGTCCGAATTCGCCTCAGTATAGTATTTAATACTGAAGTTCGGGCTTGCCTGTCTGCCTTCTTTTATACCAAAGTCTAAGAAGTGGTTGTAAAGCTTTGCTGCGTCGTTACCGAATGCTGCCTTAAGGTCTGCGTTGTTATTTGCATAATATGTTGCATCAAAAACTACCGATTTAAGGCTGTTTGGTACAACACCTGCATCAGTATATACCAACGCAAGAGAATTCCACACGTATCTTATCACGCCGTCAGAGTAGCAAGCTCTTTCAACGTACGAGCCGTTCTCCAACGTTACCATTGTTGTTGATCCGCCACCATCAAGAAGGAGACAAGTATCATATCCTACTGCTCTACAGAAATCAGGTATTCTGTTGAAACGAAGGCCGACGTAGTTTCCGTTCGAATCAGATGTTACCATTGTCATCATAACTGTACCATCTGATTTGTATCCAAGGATACTTGTAGGATATTGATGTGAGTTTGCGCCAACGCTTGCTCCTAAATCATTTGTTATTGAACCATTCTGCATTACGAGGCACTGACCGCCTATAGCTTCTTCACAATTTGCCCAGAAAGAACTATTGGAGGATGCTGTGAGTTTCGTAGAAATCGAAACAGTCTGTCCTACACTGAAGTATCCTTTTATAGTTGAGATTTTTGAACCTCTTGCTGTAATGATTACTGTATTGTCATCAAGTGCGCAACGTGAAGATGTGCCTGAGGGGTAAATACCCTTTACAGTACCTGTTACTGTGCCACAGTTCATAAACTTGTTTGACGACGTTGAAATTGCTATCTCATACGCATCTGACGGAACGTAGTTGAAAGAACCCATTCTGTTGTTGTATACGTAGAGTCCGTTGTTGGCAGGTGCTCTGTTGACACCTGTTGCGGAGATTGATCTGCCTGTAGAAACATTTCTGATTGTTGTGCTTACTGAAGGCTTGCCTATCAAAACATCTCTGTCTTTTGAAACACCGAATGTGTAATAGTCTGCATTCTGCTCTTGTGATGACATCTGGCTGCACCAAATTTCTCCATCAAGAAGCATTGAACTAAATGACACTCTGTAGTTCTTTGTAACCGGTACACCGATGCTTTTTGCATAGCTCATCCAGTCTCCGTTAACTGCAGCGAGTATTGTGTTGTTTTCTTCGTTATAGCTTGAAACAACACTTGGTAGCGGTGCAGAACCCATCAATGACGAACCGTGGTTAATTACCTCGAAGCTAAGACAATCATTTCTTGAAAGGTTTGCTTCAACAATATTTATATATCTGTTAGCACCCCATCCTGACGAACCGCCGCTTCCTAAATGTACTCTTGTATAATCAGCACCCGTATCAACGCCGAACAGCTTGATATCGGATGTTGAGTTATAATCCTGTCCCGTAAATGAATATGCCGATGAGTTCATCGGGAACATTGATATCATCATTGCGCTGACAATAGCCAACACAATGGCCTTTTTAAATATTTTCTTCATAAAAACCCCTCCTGGTTTTTTGTTTATCATCTACTAAAATAATAAACCTTTGTTCATAATTTGTCAACAATATTTATAAAGTATATCAATCCGCATAACAAAGCATCAAGCAAACAAAAAAGGGCTGTTTTTTTACAGCCCTTTACTCTTGAACAATCTTAATAATAACACATTGAGTTATCAATATCCTCTAATCACAAGATTATCAACTGTTGTGTAGTTGAAGTGTGTGAAAATACTCAAAGCTGTTCCTGTCCATGCAAATTTTTCTGTATCATGATCGCCTCTGAAGATTTCAGTACCGGCAGCATCATAAACTACAATTGCAGCATCTTCCATAACTACTCTTGTAATCATAGCCATCTCGCCTGCTTCGGTTTTCATATAGTAAGTGATCATATCAGCGTTAACAACGATTGCAAGAGTCTTCATTGTTGCAAAACTCTCAGGAGCTGTAGCTGAGAAGAAACCGCTACTCCAACCACCCTTAGGAACAGAAGACAAACCATTCAACGGGAAGCTTGTTTTTGTTGTAGGTGATGCCCAGAAACCTGATCCTTCACGGAGACCATCAGGAATATAGTCAGATGTAAATACACCAACGCTTGTGCCTGAACATCCGCCACCATCAGTCATTATGTCCATTGTAACTTCGATCTGTGAATATGTCTCAAAATCAAATACGTCCGGAATATAATATCTTGCCCATGATTCTGCATTTTCTCCACCAACAGAGTTGATGCAAAGCTGCTCATCATAAACCTCGATTGCAGGACTGCTTTCCTGTGACAAAACCAAACCGCCTTGTGTCCAGTCTTCATCCTCAAAATCGTCCTCGAAAATAGTATCAAGACGATTATATATAGCAGAATCAAAAAGTTTACCCTTCATATCATCTGAGAACGGAGGCAACGGCTCGGGTGTAGGAGTCGGCTCAGGTGTAGGAGTCGGCTCAGGTGTAGGAGTAGGCTCCTCTGTAGGTTTAGGTTCAGCAGACTCTGTTGGAGAAGCAGAGGGCTTTGCTGAAGCTGATGCCTTAGATGTAGGTGCAGTTGTTGCATTTGATTCGGAATCTCCGCCGCAAGCAGCACATAATACCATTATCATGGCTAAAGTTAATACAATTAAAGATTTGACAAATTTCTTCATTTTTGTCCCTCCTATTAGTAATATGTGAGTATTATAACAAAAAAATATATACATGCAAGAAAATTTTTCTGCTTTTCATTTTTCCACACTCATCCAACAACCTTCTGCTCCGATTCCATCTTCCGGAGGTGTTAATACACCTTGTTCGATAAGACGTTCAACAACTGCATCAAGGATCGGCAGATTAGCAAGGGTATTTGCAAATCTCCATTCTCCAAGAAGATAATCAGGGACGGATTTTTTAATAAGTGCCGCAATTTTCTCTGCAACTATTTCCGCATCGGCATCAAATGGCCCATTTTGTAATGCATTACTAATGTCAAAGAGTCTGTTTTTATCCGAAAGAGAGCTTACAAGAATCTTAGTATAAAGCATATCCCCATTGCGGTATAAGTATCCACATTCAATAGCTTTAGCCGCGTGTTCCTTTTCTGTTTCCGAGAGAGTTGTAACATCGACTCCTTCAATAGCACGTATCGCAAGCTGAATTTGCGTGTCACAAGAAACATTATGTCCGCAGCCAAAGTGCTTCTTGATGCGTGTAATATATATATTATCAAGAAAAACTTGAGAGTATCCACATATATTTTGTGCGCCAACACCATCCCAGCCATTGCCATA
>JAGAQK010000041.1 GCA_017622825.1 Clostridia bacterium
CTTATCCTTACAAATGATACTTGGAAAGGTTCTTCTGGACCGATTGTTTATACAGATAACCAAACCGGTGAATATTATGATGCAAGACTGGAAAAAGACGGCTGGTGCAGTGCCGGTTTTGATGACTCTGATTGGGTTAAGATTATAGGTGTTTACCCTCCGAGAACTATTGGTACACGAATTAAAGCTTCCATAGGTCCGCAGATTAAAGTTATGAAAACGATTAAGCCCGAGAGTGTTTGTAAGGATATTAACGGTAAATATATCGTTAATATGGGACAAAATATGGTTGGTGTGGCAGCAGTTAAATTAAGAGGAAAAGCCGGACAGAAGGTGACGTTCCGTTTTGGTGAAATGCTTAATCTTGACGGCACTATTTACGTGGAAAATCTTAGAAGCGCACTCCAAACAGATACGTACGTTATGAAGGGAGCAGAAAGCGGAGAGGAGTTTAGACCTCATTTTACTTTCCATGGCTTCCAATATGTAGAAATTAGCGGGCTTGATTATATGCCGTCAACGGAAGATATTACGGGTATTGTAATTTATTCGGCGTGTAGACAAACAGGTAGTGTTAAGACTTCGAATGCTATGGTTAACAAGCTTTTCTCAAATGCTATATGGGGGCAAATCGGCAACTTTGTAGGTGTGCCTACTGACTGTCCGCAGCGTGACGAGAGAATGGGTTGGACGGGAGATGCACAGGTATTTTGTAAAACTGCTTGCTATAATCTTGATTGTTACGGTTTTTATGATAAATACGTTGAAGATATTCTTGAATCGCAGAAACCTAACGGCGGCGTGACTGACGTTGTACCCAACGTTAAATGGCCTAACGGCTCTGACCTTGTTGGCTACGGCCACGCGGCTTGGTCAGACGCTATGTTTATTGTACCTTGGACAGTATACAATATGTATGGAGATACTGAAATTTTAGCTAAGAATTACCAAGCAATGGAGAAATTCTTTAAATATCTCATTGGTACGACGGTTGGCTATTTAAGAGCTGATATCGGATACGGCGATTGGCTTAATATTGATGATTATACGCCCAAAAATGTTATAGCAACAGCGTATTTTGCTTATGCGGCAAGCATTATGTCGAATGTTTCCGATGTTCTTGGCAAGCCTGAGCGCAAAGCTTATTATGACGAAATGTTCGAGAATATTTCCGCGGCTTGGCGCAGTGCTTATATGAATGAAGAAGGTATTGTTAACGGTGATACTCAATGTTGTTATTTGCTGGCTCTTAAAATGAATTTGTTGAAGCCGGAGCAGATTGAAACTGCTGTAGCTCATTTAATAAGAACAATTGAACGAAAGAATTATCATCTTTCAACAGGTTTTGTCGGAGTTTCCTATTTATTGCCGATATTGTGTGATTATGGTTATTCTGATATAGCATACAGATTGCTTCTTAATGATACATATCCTTCATGGGGATACTCTATTAAGAACGGTGCTACCACAATTTGGGAAAGATGGAATTCTTACACCAAAGAAAACGGCTTCGGTAATGTTGCCATGAACTCATTTAATCACTATTCATTAGGCTCTGTTTCTGAATGGATGTACGCTTATATGGGTGGTATTCGTCCTACCTCGGCAGGATTTAAGAGCTTTAATATTAAGCCTCATTTCACTAAACGTCTTGATAATGTTGATGTTAAATATGACAGTGCAAGCGGCTTGATTTGTTCTGAATGGCACAGCGTAGAAGGTGGGTATGAGCTTAATGTTAAGATACCTGTGAACACTACTGCTTGCATAGAACTTGATACATCAAAAGCAGCCGTGTTATGTGGCGGTAAGATAACGCAATACCATAATGGATATATTGTAACTTCGGGAACTTACAGGTTCATATACAGAGGAGAATAAGTTTTTTAAAAAATCTGATTTTGTATTGCAATTTGTTATACAATATGACATACTAATACAAGAAAGGTGGTGCCATTATGGCTGTGAAAACTGCAAATGTAACTGCACGGGTTCATCCGGACATAAAGCAACAAGCTGAAGATGTTTTAGAACAACTTGGTATACCGGTATCTGTTTTAATTGATTCTCTATATCGTCAAATTATTTTGACTAGAAGTATTCCTTATTCGTTTAGCCTTCCTTCTTTACAGACAAGAGATGCTATGAGCGATGAGCAGTTTAATTCTATGATGTCAAAGGGACTTAATGAGGCAAAATCAGGATTGGGTATGAGCGTTGAAGACGCTTTCAAAGAAATTAATAAAAGCATATGTCAATGAGTTATCAAGTAAAAATGACATACAATGCGATATCTCAATTGAGAGATATAGTTGAATATATATCTGTTTTTCTTGGTGAGGGTGACATTGCAAAACATTGGTCTGATCGAATTAAAAAAGCTATCTTTTCTCTTGATCAAATGCCTTTTAGATATCCACTTGTAAATGAGGAACCATGGCGATCAGAAGGCATACATAAGATGGTTGTTGAGAATTTTATAGTTTATTATTGGGTTAGTTTAGATACCTCTACGGTATGGATAAGTGCAATTGTATATGGCAGACGAGATCAAATTAATGCACTTCGTAAAATAAAAAATGAATAAAACAAAAAACCACGGTTAAAAATCCGTGGTTTTTTGTCGTTTAATGATTATTTAATAATTTGCGTGATACAATGGCAACGTAAAGGAGGAAAAATAATGTATCTGCAAATCCTAAAAAAAGATATTAAGAGAAAAGTGACAATGAATATTATTTTATTTTTATTCGTTCTATTGTCTTCTATGTTTATATCCAGCAGTGTAAATAACATATTGACTATTGCTGATGCGACAGACGAATATTTGAATAAAGCAGGAGTGAAAGATTATCTTATAGCTACGCTTGAAAAAGAAGGATCGAGCATTAGGGAAAATCTTGAAGATAACGACTACGTAGAAAGTTTTAACATTGAAGAAGTTTTATATATAACGTACAAAGATATATTGTTAAATGGGTCTGTACTTGATGAATCTGACGCTACTTCTTTAATAATGTCAGTTAATCAGTGTGGGATTTTTTTGTTCAATGAAAAAAATGAAGTGATAGATGCAGTAAAAGAAAAAGATATATGGATTTCCGCAAAAACAATGAACAATAACAATATAAAAATAGGAGATTCTATTAAATTGTTATGTGGAAATGTCTATTATGAATTTAAGGTTGCAGGATCATTTAAAGATGCTGCCCTTGGCGCAGAAATGATAGGTATGACACGGTATTTAATTAATGAGGAAGATTATAATGAAATAGCTACAAATAATACCGATAATTATTATTTAAATGGTTCTGTTGCCTATGTAGATGTGAAAGACAATGCACTGTTTGAAAAGGCAATCAGTCAAAAAGACAGTACTATTATATCATTAACCAGTAAAGATAGTTTAAAAATGGCATATATAATGAATATGATATTGGCAGGTGTTCTTATTGTTGTTAGTATTTGTCTTATACTCATTGCGTTGGTAGTATTAAAATTTACTATTTCTTTTACAATCACACAAGAATATCGTGAAATTGGAGTTATGAAGGCAATAGGAATAAGTAATTTTAAAATAAGATTATTGTATCTTATAAAGTATTTTACTATAGCAATTATAGGTACATTAATTGGCTTTGTTGCGGGAATTCCTTTCGGAAAGTTATTGCTCGAATCAGTTTCTTTTTCTATTATTTTAGAAAGCAAAGGCGGCATTTTAATAAATATATTGTGTTCGTTGATGGTAGTTTTGATTGTAGTGTTGTTTTGTATAAGATGCACTCGAAAAATAAATAAATTATCTCCTGTTAATGCAATTAGGAATGGTAATTTTGGCGAACGTTTCAAGAAAAAAAGTATTATTAAATTAGAAAAAGTACCAATAAAAACGACGCTTTTTATGGCATTAAATGATGTTGTAAGTAGCTTAAAAAGATATAGTATTGTTGCAATTGCTTTTTCTCTTTGCTTGTCGCTACAACTTATATTGGTGAACAGCAGAAATACATTATTAAGTGACGGGTTAAATAAAGATTTTGGCTTTGTGATAAATGATTTATATGTTTTAGATATATCAAGTTTTTTGCAATTAGAAAATATATACAAATCTGAAAATGCTACAGAAACAGTATATGAAGGACTTGAAAAAATGGAGCAATTATTGGAGGAAAATAATATTCAAGCAAAATGCAATTATGAGATGTCATGCTCTATTACACTAAAGTACAAAGATAATTATTCAAAAAATTTAATCATGCAGGGAATAGGAAGTTCGACTAATCAGTACAAGTATTATGAAGGAACACCACCACAAAATGACAAAGAAATTGCCTTGACCAAAATAACAGCAAATAGATTAGGTGCCAATATTGGAGATAAAATAGAATTGTTGTGTTCGGATGGGTCGAGGGAATATATAGTAACAGCGTTGTTCCAATGTATGAATAATTTAGGAGATGGAGCAAGAGTTCATGAATCAAATCAAATAAAAGGAAATGACGTGGCAGGCCTTTTATCTATCGGTATTAATTTTGAGGATGAGCCAAATGAAAATGAAATAGATGAAAGAAAAAATAAGATAAAAGAAATTTTTAATACAGATATGGTCTATACTCCGGGTGAATATCTTGATAGTATTGTTGGAGTAGCAGCTTCCATAAAGGGAATTGAAAAAATTGTAATGTTGGTGTCGGTTTTAATTCTTGTTTTTGTATCTGTGCTTATGGAGTATTCCTTCATTGCAAAAGAACGAAGAGAGATAGCAATTATGAAAGCAATTGGCTTTAAGAGTAAAGATATAATGAAAATTCATGTTGCAAGGTTTGTAATTCTTATTATTTTAGCTGTACTTATTTCTTTATTGTTGACAGTGCCGTTAACTGAATTTACAGTAGGTCCTATTTTTAATATGATGGGCGCTTCATACGGGATAGAATATAAAATTGTTGCTTTGGAAGTTTATGTTATTTATCCTATTATAATGGCATTGACAACGATAATTTCAGTAGCATTAACGTCAATTGCAATAAAAAGAGTAAAAACAACGGAAGTAGCCGGAGCAGAGTAAACAAACAGAAAGAAGGTATTTTAAATGGAAAAAGCAACGTTATTAAAAGTTAATAATCTTTGTAAAACATATATTGTAAATAAAAGACAAAACAATGTTCTTAAAAACGTGAGTTTTGAAGTGAAAGAAGGGGAAATGGTTGCGGTTATGGGACCTTCCGGTTCGGGAAAATCAACATTGCTATATACTGTTTCCGGTATGGATAAAGTTACTGCAGGAGAGGTAATATTTTGTGATAAAGATATAACAAAAATGAACGAAAATCAATTGGCAGAATTAAGACTTGACGAAATGGGATTTATATTTCAACAAATGTATATGCTTCAAAATTTGACAGTTCTTGATAATATCATTTTGCCTGCGTGCCAAACGAAAAAGAAAAAAGAAAGCAAAAAAGAAACAGTAAAACGCGGGGAAGATTTGATGCGAAAATTAGGTATAATTGATGTGGCAGATAATGATATAAATGAAATTTCCGGCGGTCAATTACAAAGAGCATGCATAGCCAGAAGTTTAATAAACAAGCCGAAAATTATATTTGCTGACGAGCCAACTGGTTCTCTCAACAGAAACACTTCAGAAGAAGTTATGGAAGAACTATCAAATATAAACTCATCTGGTACTGCAATAATGCTTGTTACACACGATATAAAAGTTGCATCAAAATGCCAAAGAGTTTTATATATAGTTGACGGAAATATAAAAGGAGAGTATAAATTAGAAGAGCAGATGTGTAATGCATCAATAAGAGAGCGTGAACGTGCTCTTAATAATTGGCTTAGTGAGTTTGGTTGGTAAGTTATGGTTGATATTTTAATTGTTGAAGATAATAAAGAAATTGCCGGGTTGCTTTGTGATTTTCTTAAGGCAGAGAATTATATTGTTTCCATTGCCCACAGCGGGGAACGAGCTGTAGAGCTTTATCAGAAATACGGGGCAAAACTTATACTTCTTGACGTTATGCTTCCGGGAATTGACGGTTTTGCTGTTTGTTCCAAAATACGAAAAGAGAGCAATACACCTATTTTGATTGTCAGTGCCAAATCAGAAAAAGATGATAAATTAAAAGGCCTTAATCTTGGTGCTGATGATTATATAGAAAAACCATTTGATATGGATATTATGCTTGCAAAAATCAAAGGAATATTTAAGAGAACATATGGTCAAGATGAAATTTTCGACAACGATTTGATAATTAATAAAGAAAATAAAGTAGTATATAAGAATGACATTCTATTGGAAATGACTTCCAAAGAGTTTGATCTATTGTTGCTTTTAGTAGAAAATAAAGGAAAAGTGCTTAAAAAAGAGTATATTTTTAAACAAATATGGGGTAGTGATAGTTTTTCGGAGATTCAGACATTGACAGTTCATATAAAATGGCTTCGTGAAAAAATAGAGAAGAATCCCAAAGAGCCTGTCAGAATTCAGACTGTATGGGGTGTGGGGTATAAATTCGTATGAAAACCTTTAATAATATTTTTATCGCTATAATTATATTTTTGATAGCCTCATTCTTAGTTGCCAATATTCTTGTTTTTAATGTTAATAATGACAATAGC